>NZ_JBMVJB010000046.1:0-12840 GCF_049893425.1 Streptococcus sp. VTCC 12886
ACCCGAAAAGAAGGCACTCTCTTCGGGTTTTCGGTCTGTACTGAAATCAAGGTATTATTGGGAATCCCAGCTTAAATCATAGATACCGTATGGGATTTTATTCTTTATTTAACACTTTGCAACAGAACCTCTCCATGTAACTCAAAAGACAAAAGACACAATCACACCTCTAATTGATTCATTAACTCAGCAATAAATCATCAAAGTATTAATGGGGGTAAATTGGGGGCAAAATCATACTAAAAAGGCTTATCCTTTCGGATAAACCTTGATTTAATCATGTATTATAAACTGATTAAGCTTTGTTTGCTGAACCGAATACGTCAATACGTTCTTCAACAGAAGCTTGGATAGCTTTCACGCCGTCTGCCAAGAATTTACGTGGGTCAAAGAGTTTTTTCTTATCGTATTCTGCTTCGTTTGCTTCATAAGCTGCTGCAAATTTACGAGTTGCGTTTGCAAATGCGATTTGGCACTCAGTATTAACGTTAACTTTAGCAACACCCAATTTGATTGCTGCTTGGATTTGCTCATCTGGAATACCAGAACCACCGTGCAATACGATTGGGAAACCAGGTACAGCTTCAGTCAATTTACGCAAGTGGTCAAGATCAAGACCTTCCCAGTTTGCTGGGTATGGGCCGTGGATGTTACCAATACCTGCTGCCAAGAAGTCAATACCAGTTGCAACCATTGCTACTGCATCTTCGATTGGAGCCAATTCACCGCTACCAACGATACCATCTTCTTCACCACCGATAGTACCTACTTCGGCTTCAACTGAGATACCTTTAGCGTGTGCCAATTCTACAACTTCTTTAGCTTTTGCAAGGTTTTCTTCTACTGGAAGGTGTGAACCATCAAACATGATAGAAGTATAACCAACTTCGATACATTCAAGAGCATCTTCGTAGTGACCATGGTCAAGGTGAATAGCAACTGGAACTGTGATGTTCATTGATTCAATCAAGTCTGCAATCAAGTTACGAGCTACTTTGTAACCACCCATGTACTTAGCTGCACCCATTGAAGTTTGGATAAGAACAGGAGCTTGTTTCGCTTCTGCTGCACGCAAGATAGCTTGAGTCCACTCAAGGTTGTTTGTGTTAAATCCACCAACTGCATAACCGTTTTCACGCGCTGCTTGGACAAATTTTTCTGCTGAAACTAATGGCATTTCGAAAGCCTCCTAATATTTTTTGAGGTTGCACCTCATACTCCTCTATTCTACCATTTTTATTTTGAAAATGCTAGTTGAAACCATATTTTTGAGAAAACTTTCACATGTATTTTCATGAAACTCCCTGCAAATTGGACAACAAACGGTAGAAAAGGAGGTAGTGTAACCACTCATATTATTACAAAACAAAAAAAGACTAGCCTCAACTAGTCTACTATGCGGAGAGTGGGACTTGAACCCACACGACCTAAAGCGGTCACAGGATCCTTAGTCCTGCGCGTCTGCCAATTCCGCCATCCCCGCTCAACACAAGAACTAGTATAACATGAGGAGGGGGCCATGTCAATACTTTTTAATTATTTTTTGAAATCTTTTGAGTTGATTAATGCTTGCAAAGTATTCAGCCCTCTAAGCAAAATATCATACAAAAAAGTATGTAAAAATCACAAAGAGGGCTAACCACTTTAAACGTGAGGAAAAGGAGAATCGCCACCAAGAAAAACGATAGGCTGTTTGTGAGAAAAAACAATCTCCTTGTTCCAACAAAATAGATCCAAAACCATCAACATTACATGCATTCGGAAGCCCCTGGCATTCTAGACTAAAGGCGCCATGGAAAGCCGCTAACTCTTCAACCGGAAAATTGTAAGTATAAATAACAACGGATGGTTGATTGGTTACAACACTTAGTTTAATTTTCCCATCAGGGCTTAATACCTCTACGGGAGTTGCTACATCTTCCAATACACATGGGTGATCATAGCCTTTTACGAGGAGATTCTGAGTGTGTTGGCTATTAAAGCCCTGAGAAAACGAAGCAAAATCTCTAAAATCAAAAGGCGTATCAATAATTTCTTCCAAAACTCCAATTGGAAGATTATCCTCACCAAGTGGGACATAGCGATTCGCTGCAATTCTGATTTGATGTTCCCCTACAGACTGTTGGAAATCACCTGTCAAATTAAAATAAACATGGTTGGTTGGATTAAAAATGGTATCCTTATCAGACTCTGCCCGATACTCTACAAAAAGTTCATTCTCATCCGATAATCGATAAGTTGCTAAAACACGTACATCACCAGGAAATCCATTGAAACCATCCTTTAAGGTAATACCAAAGGTAACTTGGTTATTCTCCTGATCTACACTTGTCTCCCAGTATTGCTCATTTGCAGTATCAGTCCCACCATGGAGGGTTCGACCCGGCTCATTTTCTGTAAGACAGTACTTCACTCCATTTATTTCTGTTTGTGCCCCCGAAATACGACCTGCAACTGGAACAATTGTAGAACCAGGCTACAAATCTGTTCATCTATATTCCTCATCTGTCTAAGCAGAAAGGCGAACATTCCGAACCCCTCCATCTTCCTCAACAGGAAGAAGAGCTTCAACGATATGAGCTCCAAAATTTGTCAAACCAACCTTCATATCATTAGCATTCGAAAGGAAGAAATGAAGGGCTTCCCCCTTTCCAAACTAACTTTGTTCAATCATACGAACTCCTATTTTTATTGATTTAATATATGAATAGTATATCTTTAATAGACTATAATGAAAAGGAATCTACAAGAATTCCTTTTTCATTTTATACTAATTATTCTAGCGCTCTGCTTGGCGTTCTGCAAACTCCTCATCGGTCATCATCGAACCACCAAGGTTGGCCGAAGAAGCAAAACGTGTATAACGACGCAGCCAACCACTTGCTATTTTAGGCTTGAATGATTTTAAGTGACGACGACGTTCAGCAAGTACTTCATCATCCACAAGAACATCTATCGTGCGATTGATCAAATCAATCGCTATCTCATCTCCATCCTCTATCAAAGCAATATTTCCACCAGCAGCTGCCTCTGGAGAGACGTGACCAATCGCAATCCCTCTAGTTGCACCAGAGAAACGACCATCCGTTATAAGTGCAACATCTTTCCCCAAACCTCGACCGACAATTTTTGAAGTAGGAGCTAACATTTCTGGCATCCCAGGTCCGCCTTGTGGTCCCTCGTAACGAATCACAACAACATGACCTTTCTGAACTGTACCATTATCAATTGCCTCAAGCGCTTCATCTTGAGAATCAAAGCAAAGAGCCTCACCTTTAAATGTTTTTACAGAAGGGTCTACCCCACCTACCTTAATAACGGAACCATCTTGGGCAATATTCCCATAAAGAATGGATAAGCCACCAACTGGTGAGTATGGATGATCTAATGGATGAATAACCTCTTCATTCTTAATCTCACAACCTGAAACATTCTCTTTCAAAGTTCTACCGGTTACAGTTATGCGATCCCCTTTGATAGAACCATTCTTAATCAATTGATTGATAATCGCTGAAACCCCTCCCGCCTCATGTACATCATGCATAGTGTAAGCTGATGACGGAGATAATTTAGAAAGATAAGGTGTTTTTTCAGCGATTTCATTAATATCTTTCAAATCATAGGGAATCCCAGCTTCTCTGGCAATGGCTAGCGTGTGTAATACTGTATTCGTTGAACCTCCCATTGCCATATCCAAAGCAAACGCATCATCTATTGCTTCTTTCGTTACAATGTCTCTAGGTTTAATATTCTTTTTAACATTTTCCATTAAGTATTTGGCAGCTTGGCGAACAAGTTCTCGTCGTTCATCAGACACTGCAAGAATTGTACCATTCCCTGGCAATGCAAGTCCCAATACCTCCATCAAACAATTCATTGAATTGGCTGTAAACATTCCCGAACAAGAACCGCAAGTCGGACAAGCATTTTTTTCTAGAAATTCAAACTCCTGTTCTGACATTTCCCCAGCTTGGTAGCTACCAACTGCCTCAAATAGACTAGAAAGGCTGGCATGATGCCCTGTCATATCGACACCACCCTTCATAGGTCCTCCAGAACAAAATACTGCCGGAACATTGGTTCGCATAGCTGCTAAAATCATTCCAGGAGTAATCTTATCGCAGTTTGGAATATAAAAAACTCCATCAAACCAATGCGCATTGATGACTGTTTCAGCCGCATCTGCTATCAATTCCCTTGAAGGCAAACTGTATCTCATTCCAATGTGTCCCATGGCAATACCGTCATCAACCCCAATGGTGTTAAACTCAAACGGAATCCCACCAGCTTCCCTTATCGCTTCTTTTGCCACATCCGCCAACTCTCTCAAATGTACATGTCCAGGTACAATATCGATGTAGGAATTGCAAATCGCAATAAAGGGTTTTTGAAAATCCTTTGCAGATTTCACTTGTCCTGTCGCGTATAATAAGCCACGCGCAGGAGCCTTGTCAATCCCGATTTTTATCATATCACTTCTCATTGGATTCTCCTTGTATTTAAAATGATTCCTCACATAACATGTTACCACTTTAAAAGTGAATGTCAATAAATTTTCAGAAAATTTGGTCATTTTTGTTTTCGATCTCTCTGTGAATCGATTCATTCACTGGCACATTATTCCTCTCCATAGACTAAGAATGGTAGGAAGGGGTTTCACAACATGATAGGATAGAGCAATGTATCAAGAAATATGATAAATGATACTCCATACAAAAAGAGACCAGGTTTGCCCAGTCTCAGGATACTTAAAGCAAATTTGACTACAGTATTATTTTTGCTCGACGAAGATAATCTCCAACCGAAACAGTCTCTGACTTTCCTCGTTCTCCCGTTTCTAGGCTCAGGCTGAAACAGTCACTTGAACTTCCCTCAATCTCCTATTTCTGGGCTCGGGCTTTCTGTGGTCACTTTCTTATTTCAAGGTGACCATCTGAAACAGTTCCCCGAACTGTTTCACTCCTCATCATCTTCGCTACTTGTTAATAAGGAATTGACATAAACTAAATTGCTTCTACCAAACTACACATAGTCTACAGCTTCACCTAATAGAACGCCGTTCAAGAAATCAATGACCATAGGCATGTTCATACCTGCATATAGATCAAATTAACCACCATCGAATAATTTACGAGAAACTACAATAGCTGGTGCTCCCCCCAACAAATCTGGTAAGCAGAGTAGAGTGTTAAAAGTAATATTTGTCACCATTGCATAATAGTGATCCTCCTTTAAAAATTTTTCAAAAAATCCGAATGTTATCTAACCTTATCCAATAATGGCATAAAGTCTTTAGGTGAATCGCCAGGAACCATTTGAGCGAAGAGCTTTACACCCTTAGCTGCTAATGCATCAAAATCTGCAATATCTTTATCTACCACATTGATTGAACGTGTGACAGACCGTGTTTCAGGAGTCTGAGACATATTCCCAACGTTATGTTCAGGAAGGCTTACACCATACTCCACTAGGCGAAGGAAATTTTTAGGACGACGTGCTACAATAAGCAAGCGTCGAGTATCATATTTTCCTTCTTTAATATTATTTGCAGCTTTATCAATCGGTAAAATAGAAAGTTTTAACCCTGGAGGACAACCCAACTTCAATCCTCGTTTTTCAATGTCGTTTTGAGCAACTGCGTCATCAATTACCATAATACGACCAATATTCAATTTAGTCGTAATCCATAAATTAGCAACTTGACCATGAATCAAACGACCATCGATACGTGTAGCAATAATTGCCATACTCATTTTTCCTTAATTTTAAATCTTTATAGATGGGTTCTTGAGAAAAAGGTAATCTTTCTCTATATTTTCCTTCCGTTTCAAAGACGACTATTTCATTCTCTCCTTTCTTTAAGTATCCTTTTGGAGTATAGAGATAGAGAATCGGACCTTTTTCCCAGAAACGTCCAATATTTACATTTTTTACAAATACAACACCTTTACCAAAGCCCGTCATGTCTATGTAAGTATCCGCCAAATCTGACAAGTTACAAGTATAGCGATAGAATGCAGGCTGATTTTTTTGCCAAGTCTTACTATAATCAAGAGCTGAAACCGACTCAAGTGGTAGTGGATAGATTTTCCAGTTTCCAATAAAATGCAGGTCTGCCATCGCTCCTCTTCCCAATCCTTTAGATTGAGTTGGAGCTGTTAGTTTGTGGCCGTAGTTGACACGTCCCCTATTCTCCACAAAAATAGCTAAATCCAATTGCTTGCTTTTGAAATCTAGCGTAATGTCTTCACCAATCTCCCTTTGATATTGTGTTGTAACCTTACACCCATCAGCAAAAACATGAATCCGATCCCGATCATCAATCACACGAAAACGTTCTACTTCTTCCTTGTCTTGTTCCAATTCGGTTTTATAGAGAATATAGCCAGTGGATTGATTAAATTGTTCCATATTCTTAGGATAGAATGAATGATGACACTCGCTGATGGCATCAATGGTTTCAAACAAACTAACTCTATTCACTAACTCAGCTGGCTCAAACGCCTTAGCTTTTTTCACTATTGGTTCTGCATAGTCTAATTCTGGATATCTTTCCATCATCAGTTTTTGAAGAATGTAAAACTTCTGCGTTGGATTTCCAGCTTCATCTAGAATTGCATCATAATCATAAGATGTCACCTGAGACAAATCAATTTGACCTCGCGCAGAGCATCCATTCATGAAACCAAAGTTCGTACCTCCGTGAAACATGTAGAGATTAATCGAACCAAGTTCAATGCAATCCATGACTGACTGAGCTAGTTCTTCTGGCTCACGACGAATCACTTCATCACCCCAGCGATTGAACCATCCATCCCCAAAATTCCATGCACATCAGTGGCCAAGTCTTTCCATATTCATCAAAGAAAGCTTGAATCATCAGTAATGAGTGAACCTGCACGCAAACAAGCTCTCCATGGACCATCTGATGTGAAGAACGGAGCAGTCAGACCATGTTTACGCATCAAATTCGCAACCGATTTTAAGTAGTCTTTTTCTTCACCATAGGAACCATACTCATTTTCAACTTGAAACATGAGAATGTTTCCTCCTTGTGCGAGCTGGAACTTGTCTAGTTTAGGAAGAAGAGAAGCGTAATATTCATCTAAGTGCTTCAAATACGTAGGATCACTCGAACGTACTCTCAGCTCTTCCTTCATCAACCAAGCGGGGAGTCCACCTCATTCCCACTCTGCACAAATATAGGGGAAGGACGTACAATTGCATAAAGCCCTAGTTCTTGAGCAATTCTTAGAAATCGTTCAACATCTAAAATTCCGTCAAAACAAAAATGTCCTTTTTTAGACTCATGCAAGTTCCAAGGAACATAAGTCTCAACCGTATTAAACCCAAGAGCCTTTAGGTTGAATAAAGAATGATACCAGTCATCTGGATGTACTCGAAAATAGTGAATTGCACCAGATAATATTTTTAATGGCTTTTCATCTAAATAGAATTGACCTTTTTTCTGAAAATCACTCATTTCTACCTCCATGTAATCGTTTATTTTTTCTATTAGTATATCAACTCTTTATTGTGGTTGTGTCCAGTACTTTTGGAAAAAATTTTTATATTTTTTTAAGCAAATAGATGTAAAATAATAAATGGGTATTTTTTGCTAAAAAGGGCCCGGAATCATGCTAATATCTTTTGATTTTTGTTAGATAATTTAGTATACTAATTACAGAAAGGAGGTATAAAATGAAAGTCCCTAAATATCAACTAATCCAGAATAGCCTTCGTCAACAAATCATTTCGGGAAAATTTGAAAATGGTGATAAATTTTATACAGAAGCAGAATTAACGAAGTTATACAATGTAAGTTCAATTACTGTTATTCGAGCTGTCAATGAGTTAGTTAAAGATGGTTATTTAATTCGCCAACAAGGGAAGGGTACGTTTGTTTCCCGTTCGCGTAAGGGCCGTTTGGTTGAATTTTCAGATGTTGAAATTTTCCCAATTGAAAATGAGCAAGTAATTGTTCTTGCTTGTCAGAAGGGAAATGATACACGAATTCTCGAGAAATTGAACTTAGATAAGAATGACTATTATTATAAAATCGTTCGTATTCGTAAAGCCGACGGAATTCCATTTATTTATCATAATTCTTACATACCTCAACGTTATATTCAAACGCCTGATGCTCCTCTTGAACATTTCCAATCGATCTATCAGCGTCTAAAAATTGATTTTAATATCCACATGTTCGAAGAACCCTTTGTTGAAACAAACGAAGTAAGCTTCCCAACACCCGTGGAAATTGCTAAGGGGTTAGAAATTGATCCAAATCAACCAACTATTTTGCAAAATAAATTGACAACCAATAGTGCTAGTGGAGAAATTATCGAATATACTGAAACTTATAAACATTGGAAATACTATAAATTTGAAATCTCAGCGAATAACCGATAATTCCTTTTGAAACAAACACTTTGCTTCCAATAAATTATAAAAAGATTGTATATAATGGTCATTAATCTGACTTTATATACAATCTTTTTATTATTTACATCATTTACAGAGTTAGTTTTCATTCTTTGGCTTATGAACCATCCGATACCGAAATTGGTCAGCCCTCGCAATGCTAAACGTATACTCAATAATACGATTCTTATCATTGTATGATTTTCGTAACAAATGAAGGACAGGGCTATTTCCCCTTACCCCCAAGAGCTTCGCTTCATTATCCAAGGCAATACTAGCATAAAACTCTTCGACCGCCATTCGAATAAATTGATTATATTTTTTAGAGAATACCTCGTATAATGCTGTATTGTCCAAATCTGCAATAGTTAGGCCATCAAATAAAGAGGCAGGAATGTAGGTACGCTCCAACATCATCGGAATACCATCTGCCAAACGTAGTCGTTCTAATTCATAAACATGTTCACCAATATCAATCATCAACTGCTGTGAAATATATTCCGAAGCTTCTATTTCTTGAAATGAAAGAATAATAGTTTGTGGTACCTTACCCATCACTTTCATTTGCTCGGTAAAGCTATAAACCTGAGATAAATCAACAGCTGGTTCTGAAATTTCCGAAACATAGGTCCCTTTACCATGTTTTTTATAGACCAAACCACGTTTTTCTAATTCTTGTAACGCAAGCCGAACTGTAATACGACTTACACCATATAAATGCGTTAATTCTCTCTCCGAAAACAATTTTTCATTTGGCACCATGCTTTCTCGAATTTTCACTTCCAACTCATCCACTAATTGTAAATAGAGTGGTTTTTCTTGCCCATTAATTGACATAGCGCAACCTCACTTCAACTAGGTATATCATATTATACTGTTATTATTTCATTTTTTAATAAAATAGACTTTCCAAACCAAAAAATATTCATTCAGATGAGGAATCTAGTTTCCACTCGAAATACTTTAACTTGCATGACGAGTATGTTTGTTCATTAAATAAAACTAACTTCATCAGGCAATGTTATAGTTTCTTGTCCTTGCTTATCTACAACTAATACTGTAGAAGGATAAAATGGATCGAAACGACTTGACAAATCAACCGCCAACACATTTTTATACCCTTCTTGTGAGAAAACTAGGGTAATTTTACCACCTCGGTTTTTAATGGAAAATTGAATCACACTTTTCAAAGGGATAACTCCCTTTAAATAGTTATCAATGACGTACCAGAAACTATCAATCACTTCACCTGGGAGCGAAGTGACAATACCAAAACTTGCATATCTTCCTACCGTCCTATCAAATGCCATATTTCTACCTCACAGTAAGAAAAAAGCCTGCTAAACAGGTTTTTCTTGAATAACTTTATCGACTTCTCAGTTCTAAATAGCGCTTATACCAGATATTTACATAGGCAGGAGAGAATGGCCCACGCTGATGATTAATCCAATCAACCAATATTTTTACATTTTCCTTCAAAATATAATCAATATCATCTGAATACTTCATATCCTTGCGATGTCGTTCATATTCATCCACATCAAGTAATCTTTTTTCACCATCTGCAAAGACTTTCACATCCAAATCATAATCAATATATTTGAGTGCTTCGTTGTCTAATACAAACGGACTAGCAAGATTACAATAATAAGATACACCATTTTCACGAATCATTGCAATGATATTAAACCAGTATTTTTTATGAAAATATACGATAGCTGGTTCTCTTGTTACCCAACGTCTGCCATCATTTTCTGTCACTAAAGTATGATTATTGACTCCAATGATTGCATGTTCTGTTGTCTTTAATACCATGGTATCACGCCAAGTGCGATGGATTTTTCCGTCATGCTTATAACTTTGAATTGTAATAAAGTCGCCTTCTCTTGGTAATTTCACACTGTTACCAACTTTCTACAATTTCAATTTATCTTCATTATTATATCATATTTTTGACATATGTGAAAATATTTCATCACAGATAATTCCTAAGGACTGCCTGAATCTGATCGAACTCGAAACCTCTCCTCGCTAAAGCCTGAATCAAACGTTGCTTCAACTCATATCCATCATATTTTCGACTATATTTTCGATACAGTTTCTCTAATTCCTTACTAATTAAATCGGCTTCCATATTGTCATCTGCAGAAATATCTAACTGACCAACCGTTTTTCTTGCCAAGTCATAGGTAAAACCCTTATTCATTAATCCTTGAACAATCTTATCCTGCAGAGCTCGAATAGGTAATTTATCCTGATACTTTCTAAGCAATTTTTCAGCAACCTTTTCAATCAGATTAGAAAAATCTACCTCAACTAAACAACTATCAATAACAGATTTAGAAATCCCTTTCGCGATTAATTTCTGCCGAATCAAAGCCGGACCCTTGTCACCATTCAACCCATTTTGATGAACGTAGGTTTCCACATAACTCTTATCATCAATCCATCTCTCTTCTTGTAGAGCGGTAATAATCTTTACAGCATTTGCCTCTTTAATTTCATATTTTTTTAAATAATCCAACACTTCTTTTTTTGTTCGTTGTTTGAAAGATAGAAAGTATAATGCTATATTTTTTCCATAAGAGAATTGAGCAAAATCACGAATTTCTTGAAGTTCATTTTCTGTGATTTCCTTATCCTTACTTAGCATAAAACGAACAATGGTATCCTCAGTAATATACAAAGACTCTTGACTATCAAGCTCTAATAAATATAGTCTTTTTTTCTTTTCAATTTTTGTTATTCTCATTCTTTCATTATACAGGAATTTTCGGTAAAATAATAATATGAATCTAAAAGTTAATCAACGAATCCCCTTAAAAATTAAACGAATGGGCATCAATGGAGAAGGAATAGGTTTTTATCAAAAAACGCTTGTCTTTGTTCCCGGTGTTCTTAAAGGTGAAGAAATATATTGTCAAATTACCTCAATCAAACGGAATTTTGTTGAAGCAAAGTTATTGAAAATCAACAAGCAATCCAAATTCCGTGTCACACCACCTTGTGCTATTTATGAAGCCTGTGGCGGTTGCCAAATCATGCACCTCCGCTATGATAAGCAATTGGATTTTAAAAAAGACTTGCTACAGCAAGCACTAAAAAAATTCAAACCTTCTGGCTACGAACAATACACCATCCATCCAACCATTGGAATGGATCAGCCCAGCCACTACCGTGCTAAATTACAATTTCAAACTCGTACTACTAAAGGCAGCGTCAAAGCTGGATTATATGCAGAAAATTCACATCGTCTAATTGGAATTACTGACTGTTATGTCCAGGATCAAGAAACACAGAGAATTATTAACAGTGTTGCGGAACTCCTCACTAAGCACCGTATCCCAATTTACAACGAACGCAAGGAACAAGGTGTTCGCACTGTCATGGTACGTAGAGCTCGTCAGACGGGACAAGTCCAACTAATTTTTATCACCTCTTGTCAAGTTAATCTAATCAAACTTATTGATGAACTCATCAGTCAGTTTCCAAGTATCGTTACAATTGCCTTAAACTGGAACAGACAAAAAACAAGTGAAGTCTATGGAGAAAAAACTGAAATACTGTGGGGGAAACAAGCTATTGATGAGGCTGTTTTGGACTATGAATTTTCTCTATCACCTCGGGCATTTTACCAATTAAATCCCCAGCAAACCGAAGTACTTTACAATGAAGCAGTAAAAGCCTTGGATATTTCTGGAGACGAAGACCTCATAGATGCTTACTGCGGAGTAGGTACGATCGGCTTTGCCTTTGCCAGAAAAGTCAAATCATTACGTGGTATGGATATTATTCCCGAAGCAATTGAAGATGCAAAAGCAAATGCTAGACAAATGGGCCTAACGAATGCACATTATGAAGCCGGTAAAGCAGAAGACATAATTCCAAAATGGTATCAAGAAGGATATCACGCAGATGCACTCATTGTTGATCCTCCACGGACTGGAATAGACGGAAAACTCCTAAAAACAATCCTTAAGTACAAACCATCAAAAATGGTCTATGTTTCTTGTAATGTTTCAACACTCGCAAGAGACCTGGTTGAATTAACTAAATCCTACCAGGTTGAATATATTCAATCTGTTGACATGTTCCCTCATACCGCTAGAACAGAAGCGGTTGTGAAATTAACAAGAACCGAATAACTCATCATCATGTAGTCCGAATGCCACTATTCGGACTTTTTTCTCTAAAATTTGGCTCTATAATTTCTGTAGTGGGTAAAACCACCGTGGAGATTATGGAGCCTTTTTGAGTATAGAAAAAAAGTCCCATATGACCTATAATGAAAAGCGACTAAACTCACATTAGAAAGGGTTCATATGGAACAACTAAATCATATCACAAATTTTCTCAGAATTAAAGACAAAAATATCACTATCACTGATGAATATGATATGGGGACTCACTTAGAAC
>NZ_JBMVJB010000047.1:0-11315 GCF_049893425.1 Streptococcus sp. VTCC 12886
AAGCAAAACTAAAAGGACTTAGTCCTGTTCAGTACAGAACTAAATCCTTTCACTAATATTTTTTGTCTAACTTTTTGAGGTCAGTACAATTTTTAACTCCGTCTTCTTAATAATTGCCAGTAGTAATATTTGTTTAATTTTCTATAGTTTTACCTAAAATATTTATTGCTAACCATTGAGAAATTGTAATTGTAATAAACATTACGATAAAGAAATAATCTACTGCATTCGTCATTTTAGCAATAGCAGATGCTACAAAGGGAGATAATAAATATAATATTATCTGCAAGAAACGTACAAAGTATTTATTCATAATTCTAATATCCTATATCACCATGATAGTATAGATTTTTAACATAGTTTGAGGTACCTGTAACCGAAACATTCATAGATGTGCTCCCACCTAATTCAACACTTCCTCCTCCAGTTACAGAAAAGGTAGTATTAGAGTACAGTCCCCCGTTTAAAGTGTAGTGAATTCTATTCGGGTCAGGCAAATAGTATTGAAACTGCCCATTGAATACTAAGTTTCCAGAATTATATCCGGCATAAATGATTTTCTGAATACCTCTGAAACCACCACTGGTACTTACTTGACAGTAAAAATAAACTTGCCCAGCATTGTCAGGTATATTTTGTGTCCTTGTAGTGTATTGAGTAGCTCGTAACATTACATAGGAAGTTTCTTCAGAATTTGTGCTACGAGCACTTCTTGTCGCTGGAATAGGCGGGAATAAAACATTAGAGGCTTCTTCAAAACTTACATTGTATACTTTAGCATAATCTGAAATAATTTGTTCTTTAGTTACATCAATTACTTCAAATTGATCACTATAAGCCTCTTGTACAGCAATATTAGGTTCATCTGCCTTTACCTCAGATACAGGAGATAAAAAACCGATTAAAGAAATAGAAGACAACAAAACAACAATTTTACTAATTTTCATATTTTTACCTCTAAATTCTTTGTATGTCCGATTTAATTGGTAACTTGAATATCAATTAACCTCCTTTCTTAACAAATCACCAATTAAAATAAATGTAAATCCTACAAAATAATAATAACAAAAAAAGATGGTAATTCCAAATGATATATTTGTTTTTTTTAAAAAAACAAATTCAACAAAAATAAATTTCTTAAATGATAAAACGTTTGCACTCTAAGCAAGAAATAAAAGTTTTAAAAAGAGAACAAAATAATATAAAATGAGTAAAAATGTAAGGAAATAGCGTAAAAATATATAAAATAAAAAATAAAAAAAATATTAATAAAATTTCAAAAAAAAAACATTAAAACGCTTTCATATTAAAAAAATTATGATATAATAAAGTAAATAAAAGATACGAAAAAAGACGGAAGGTGCACTAACACCTGTCCGCCTACCGATTAAACAACCGAATCTTGTTCAATCAGTTTAGATATATTGTAACATCAACAGAGCAGTAATTCAAGACTGAAACAAGAAAAAAGTCCAAGTGTTTCGGTCTTAATTTTCGTTCTCTTGATGCTTTTTCAGTTTCTCCTAAAAACAGACACATTCGATATAAGAAAAAAGGCTGACAAATAATTTTGAACGCGGTAAAATGAAGTCAAGAAATCACAAAAGGAGAATAGATCATGACCCAAACACTAGAAGAAATGCGTTATCAACTTGAAGATTGGTTGGCACAAGGCTTTACGAGTCCAGAAGATAGGGCAAACTACCAAACCTTAAAGGAACAGTATGAAGATGAAACGCTTGATTATAGCTTCTCAAAGCGCGAAATCACTGGACAGCTGGAACTCATCATCACAAGTCGTGAGAATGATTTTCCTAGCTTAGACGAGGTGACAAAGACGGAATACCTTGATTTGGTTGCCCAACTAGATGAACTTGACCAGGAACAAGCTAACTATTACCGCAAGCAATTGGGATAGGAGGTAGTTTATGCAGGGATTGATGGAACAGATGTTACAGGGAATTCTGCTAGTTGCCGCTTTAGGATTGATATTTATTATTTTGTATCAGATTTTTAGATTAGCGACAGGCTTGTTTCTTGTTGGACTCATTAGTGGTTTGATTTTTATAGAAGTTTATGGAATTTACCTATTCTTCACAGAAAGACACCTATATTCAGAAGATTTAGCAGCTAATGGAATTTGGAGTTTCACAGGATTTTATATTGCATTGAATTTATTTCTTGCTATTAGCTTAAGTATGAGGTGGTGGAGAAATAGAATCGTTTAACATGGGGATTACCTACTGGTAGTCCTTTTTCTTGTGATAAAATCTCCAAGCTACTCTTGATATGATGAGGCTATCACTAATAAAGGAGTAAGCCATGTTAAATAAAGTGAAAGCTCGATTTCTGATTGGAGTAGGAGGTTTAATCGCGGTCAGTTTTATGGTCATGATAGGCTATACGATTGGCTCACAATCCGTTTCAAAACAAACTGAACACCAAATCCGAGTAGAGGCCAATAAACTTGTGTCAAAGAAAAAGCAGGAGGAAAGAGCGACAGTCCTATCAGATGAGCTTGTCAAAGAATTTCTCACTCAATATTTCACCAAGGTTCAGCTGGGAGAAAATGTCGCTCGTATCAAACCCTACATGACGGATTCAGCCTTTTTAGAAGAGGAAGCAAATCAGAATAAAGCGATCAATCAAGTTTATAAAGATTATATGCTTGACTACCGATTTGAATCAGCGAGTATCTATGTCAATACAGAAAGCAATGTTGCACTTGCGGAAGTTACTTATCAAGTGACCTATGTATCTGATTTGAGTGAGCAACAACAGCGAACCACTCAGACAGAAACCAAGACGGTTATCTTATCTTACTCCAAAGTTTCCGACAAGCTCTTGGTAAATCAAGTGACCATCTGGAATGGAAAACTGGAGGACATGAAAGAAGCCACAAATGGTGCTAATTCCAGCATACCAACGATCCAAGGAACTACAACAAGTGAGAACAACTAGCAGGAGACAGTCTTCTGCTTTTTTTGATAGGGAGACAAGATGACACGAATTAAAGCAGTAAAACAAAAGGCCATTTTAGATGTGGCTGAAAGTCTAGGTTATTCCTTTAGACGTTTATCAGGACACATTTATGAACACCCAGATCATGATTCCTTTCGGATTTTTGCGGATACTAATACTTTCAAATGGTTTTCAAGAGATATACAAGGGGATGTGATTGACTTTGTTCAATTAGTAGCAGGTGTTACTTTTAAAGAGGCTCTATCCTATCTTGAAACAGGGGATTTTGAACAAGCTAAGTTGATAGAAGAAACTTATCAACCGTTTCAATATTATTTGCGTGAGGAACCCTTTCAGCAAGCACGTACTTACTTGAATGAAGTTCGTGGCCTAAGTAATCAGACTATCAATACCTTTGGTAGACAAGGATTGCTTGCTCAAGCTACTTATCAATCGGAGCCAGTATTAGTGTTTAAAAGCTTTGACCATAATGGGACCATACAGGCAGCTAGCCTTCAAGGTCTCGTCAAAAATGAAGAAAAACACGATCGAGGGTATTTGAAGAAAATCATGAAAGGCTCTCATGGACATGTCGGTATTAGTTTCGATATTGGTAATCCCAAGCGACTCATTTTTTGTGAATCAGTTATCGATATGATGAGTTATTATCAACTTCACCAAAAGCAATTATCCGATGTTCACCTGATTTCAATGGAAGGCTTAAAACTTTCAGTGATTGCTTATCAGACCTTGCGTCTAGCAGCAGAGGAACAGGGGAAATTGGCATTTCTAGATACAGTAAAACCAAGCAGACTTAGCCATTATCTTCAGGCAATACAAGAGACGACAACCTTTTTTCAAACTCATTCAAATGTCATAACATTGGCTGTTGATAACGATGAAGCAGGAAGAGAATTTTGTCAGAAACTGTCAGATAAAGGATTTCCGATTTCTCAAGATTTACCACCTTTGCAGAGACTTAAATCAAAGTCAGATTGGAATGATATTGTGAAACAACAGAAGGAAATATCCTTAAGTGATATTATCCATACAGCCCAAGCACAAGTTAATAAGGATCATCCTCCACCTAAACGAGAGCACGTTTTGGAATTGTGATAACAAAATCAAGCCCACTATCATAATCTAGAGAGTGACAAGGAGGACACCCTATGAGTGTGATTGAACGTCTAGCTGAAAAAGTTGCTAGGCAAGAAGAAAAGGTCTCACGTGAGACGGAGAAATTGGAAAACTATCGTGACCAACTACAAACAGCTATGTACAGTACATTTATCAAACGGCAACAATCTAGTCAGTTGTCATTTCATGAAGCACTAGAGCAAGCCTTTGGTAAAGAAACCCCACAACACTCAGATTACAGAAATGAGGATATAGAATGAGTAAAACATGGAATTTTGATCAGCCACTAGATGATGTGAAACCAACATCTTCCCATGAAGAACGAGCTAAAATCGCAGCACTTTTCCATAAACAGGATGAAAAACCAATTGAAGAAGTAGATTATGTGGCTGCTTTTGAGCAGCAACAAAAGGAGTCAAAATCTAAAGATGACCAAACGCCTGAATCAAAAGTTAAACAAAGTCAGCCGAAGAAAGTAAATATCACAAGTGACTACAAACAGCACTTGGCAGACACCATTGCACAAAACAACAAGGATATTTCCGCCTGTCAGAAGCAAATTGAAGAACTTCATCAATTGATTGATGAAAAGAAAATCCAAAATAAAAAGTTACAGGCTATTTCAGTAGCCATTGATGATTTATAAGTCAGGTAGTCCTATGCGGGCTACCTTTTTACAATGTAAGGAGAAGATAATGAAATTTTTTCAAAAGAAAACACAGAATCAGGATCAATTTAAACGACTGATTCATCGACTATCAGAGATGTCAGATACCGAACTAACCAAAGTAGAGCAACTCCTAGATGTTGTTTTTGATCCAAGTTTCAAGTCTAGTGAGAGAGTAGAAATATCTCGAAACGATATTACTACTGAGGAACAAAGTCTTGATAGGTCAATCCAGGAAGCAAAAAATAAACTGAACACTGAGCAGTTGGAGAAGCGAATAGAGCAGTTTAAGCAATCTAAGAAACCTAAAAACGGATAATGCACCATATTTGGTGCGTTATCCATTTTTTATGGTATAATGTAAGCAAATATGAGGAGGTCTTTATCTATGATTGGAGACAATATTAAATCACTACGCCGAACACACGATTTAACACAACCAGAATTTGCGAAAATGGTCGGGATTTCACGCAATAGCCTGAGTCGCTACGAAAATGAAACCAGCACCGTTTCAACAGAACTCATCGATCGTATTTGTCAGAAATTTAACGTCTCTTATGTTGATATTGTAGGGGAGGATAAGATGCTAACACCTGTTGAAGATTACCAACTAACCTTAAAAGTAGAAGTGATAAAAGAACGTGGCGCAGCCATTTTATCACAGCTTTATAGATACCAGGATAGTCAGGATATTGCTTTTGATGATGAAACCAATCCTTGGATTCTCATGAGTGATGACTTAGCTGAATTGATTAATACAAAGATTTACCTTGTCGATACCTTCGATGAAATCGAGCGTTACAATGGCTATTTAGATGGTATTGAGCGGATGTTAGATATGGTGCATCATCGGGTGGTGGCTTAATGAGGTTGGAAGAATTTAGTGAGGCTGAGTTTCAGAAGGCCTTGCAACGAACCATTCGGGCCTTAACCCGAGGAAAGACGATTCCAGATGAACCGAAAGCTATCTTGCTTGGTGGACAAAGCGGAGCAGGTAAGACAACGATACATCGTATCAAGCAAAAGGAATTTCAAGGTAATATCATTATCATCGATGGTGACAGCTACAGTTCTCAGCATCCCAATTACTTAGCACTGCAAGAAAAGTATGGCAAGGACAGCGTGGACTATACCAAGGGATTTGCAGGAAAAATGGTAGAACAGTTGGTTGATGAACTCAGCACACAAGGCTACCATTTGTTAATTGAAGGGACTTTGCGTACCACACAAGTTCCTCGTCAGACTGCTCAATTATTAGCTTCGAAAGGATACCAAGTTTCTTTAGCTGTGATTGGTACTAAACCAGAATTGTCCTATCTCAGTACCTTGATTCGTTACGAAGAGCTTTATGCCATAGATCCCAATCAGGCTAGAGCAACACCAAAAGAACATCATGATGGGATTGTAGAGAACTTGGTTGATAACCTAAGGGAGTTAGAAAGAGAGCAACTCTTTGACCAGATTCAAATTTATCAAAGAGATAGAACTTGTATCTATGATTCCGAAACTGATGAAGGTTCCGCGGCAGAAGTGCTAAAAGAATGCCTCTTCGGAAAATGGAGCAAGGTAGAGGAGGAGATGATGAAGGTGGGGAAAGAACGATTGAAGGAGTTCTACAAAGAAAATAATAGAGGTGATTAAGTTGGCGAGTTCGAGGGTTGACCAAAATAGGAATGCAGCACCAAGTTGGAGTGGCTATATTCATCAAGGAAAAGTTGGCTTTTTAGTAGCATTAAGGCAGTTACGACAGTGTATTGAAAACGGAATAGAGAATTTTGAAGGGTATACCATTAGATATGAAAATGCTGAGGACTTTGATATTGTTGGTAATGAAGAGCAAGTATTATCGAGGCATCAAGTAAAAGCCTATATTAATGGTAATGAGAGAGAGGATTACTCGGACCTTTTTAATATACAAACAAGGAAGTTTGAAGATGGAAAGGAAAAAATAGATCAAAAGGGATTTCAGATTCATGAATTTGATGGCAAAGGAAATGTAGTACGAGTGATGGTGCCTTCTGATAGCAGATTTTTACATGTGATTGTAGATGTGCCGGATTTTAATCTGTTAAAGTGCGATTATTTGAAAAAATATTCTGAGAGAACAAAATACACAGATAATGTTTCTTGTATCAACCTTTATGAGTATAATCAGGTTGAAAATCTGTTTTATTGTCCACTTTCTCAGGATGATAATAATGATACAATTAGAGATTATTGTATAGCTGAAATAGAAGGGATTTTAGGACTGAGGAGTAACCTTTTAAAAGATAATCCTTTGCATTTTAATCAAGTATACCTGAAATATGTAGGTTCGTTATTGGATCATAGCATTGGACAAGCACACAGTAAATCTGGTTTTCCAGAAATATCCTTTGGAGAAATACTTTCCATTATTGAAAAGGAAACTCCTAAAGATGAAGTATATGAAATAAAAAATAATTTGACCTATAGGTGGGAAAAATATCGTCGTGATTATGTAAGTGACATTGAAGAGGAAGATATTAAACTTATGGATGAAATAAATAATCAATTACTGTCATTGACTAAAGATGAGTTTTATGAATTTGTGAGAATGATGTTACCACACGAAAATTCAGATGAAAATTTTTTAGAATTGTTTCGTAATGCCCCAATAGAGGATATTTTTTATGTATTACTGGAGAAAATTAAGGGATTTTCGTTTAAAGCTTACAGTTATTTAGATGATAATGAGAAGAGTTATAGAACTTCTTTGATTAGTACACAGGATAGACCTGGGAGAATTGCAAAAATTATTCAAGAAATAATTGGCAACTCAGAATTTTTAAAAGCTACTTTTAATCATGATTTCCTTATTAATAGAGATATAGACGAGTTGCATATTGGGAATAGAATTGATGAATTTGATGGCGTGCCAGGTAATAGATATCGTGAAGAATGGAATACTGGGGTACAACATAACATTTTTAAACCAAATATGGAATTTATTAGCATTAAGAAAGCAAAAGAAAAGAATTTGAGTATGCCGGAGGACTAATATGAGAGACATTGTTATAAAATTTTTACAAAATAACCATTTTAATCAGTTGGATACAGATTTTGATTTCTATACGAACTCGCAATACTCAGAGTATTTTATAGTTAGTGAATATAGTCCTAATGAGCTACATAATTTTTTTGATGATGATAAGACTTCACAAGTAATAAAAGAGTTTGAAAGACTGTCTGTGAAATCAGAACACGAGAATATTAAGAAAAATACCTCTCTGTTTATTTTGGTAGAAGTTGATAATTTAAAAGAAGCATTTGAGGATGAAAAAATCCAAAGATCAATATTACTGATAGAAGAGGACTATTACTATTTTAGAAAGTTCGTTTTATTATACACTCAAAATGGGTTATCGGATTTACGAGACAAAACTACTAATGAAGCAGTCTATAGTTACTTGGAATCTAATATTGATGCTTTTGAGGAGGATATGTTTTTTAGCGAGTCTTATTTTATGGCGATGGAAATTGGAGTAAAACTACCATTTTTCACACTCCCTAAAAGAAATGATATTTATCAAAGTATAGAAAATCAGTATCAGGACAGTAAGGATGAATTAGATAATAGATTATTGGAATTTTATATTGAGGTCACTGATGAGAAATTGTCAGAATCACTAAAAGATATTTCTACCGATGATAAAAATATTTCTGATTTACTTCAAATAGGAGAATTATTACAATGAAAATCAAAAAAATTTTAATAAAAAACTTTAAAAACATAAAAGAAACTAGAATTATTGATTTTCAAGAGAATGTAACTTTGTTTGTTGGACCAAATGGATTTGGAAAAACTACAATTTTTGATGCAATAGAGTTATCATTAACTGGGAAAATCCGTCGAATTGAAGAGTCCGATTATAGCGATGGTAGAAGTAGTTTTAGTACTCCTTATTTTCAAAATAATCCTGAGGAAGATACATTCATTGAGCTAACGTTGACAAATGATGAAGGTAGTACTTTGATAGTATCTAGTCTTTATAAGAGTAGTATGAATGCTGAGGGAAGTAATGTACCAAAGTTTTCATTTTCAAAATTTAAAAGAACAGTTCGGTTTGAACCTGAACCCCTTGAAGACTTGGATGGTTTGAGTGAAAGAGATATACAAAAGGTCATTGGTCAATTTTTAGGATACGAATCAGAAGATTATAGCTTAGGTGATACTTTTGATTTGTTTCATTATATTCAACAAGATGAAACAGCTTATTATTTGAAGCAAAAGGAGAAAGATAGAAAGGAACAATTTAACTTTTTATTAAATATTGGCAATTATGCTGACAGAAAGAGCCGATTGGATGAACTTAGAAGAACACTATTGTCTAGTAAAAACTATCTGAAGAATAAAAAAAATAAGTTAAAAAATCTACCAATTAAGAACAAAACTCCATATACTAAGCTATCTCTTAGAGCAGATACTGATTTTGATTTTAATAA
The DNA here is from genome assembly GCF_049893425.1 of Streptococcus sp. VTCC 12886. Lineage (NCBI taxonomy): Bacteria > Bacillati > Bacillota > Bacilli > Lactobacillales > Streptococcaceae > Streptococcus > Streptococcus sp. VTCC 12886. The sequence continues at coordinate 9,230 of NZ_JBMVJB010000047.1, forward strand.
TGAATCGATTGATTTTGATGATGAATTGTCAAATGAAAGTTTAAATATATATCTATCAGAAATTGATAAATTACAAGTATTTCGAAATTCATTTTCTCCAAAGGATTACTTCCTTAAAAAACAAAGTGAGCAGTTTAAGCGAGAGGTGTTGGATGATAAAGATTTTATTAGTTATTTAATATTTAGAGAAATTATTGAAAATCAGGAGAATATAGAGTATATTAAACAAAATCATACTTTAATTTCAAATGATAAAAATTATTCCTATTTTTTACTTAAAAACTATATTGAACAACTGGAAACGTTGGAAAATGATAGTAGAATATTTAAATGTGGAAAAATTTTAGAGAGTCTGCTTGATGTCGAAATTGATAAACTTAATATAGAGTCAATTAAGAATTCTTTAAGTGACTTTGTAGGTTGGGAATTTGGCCAAGTATGGTTTGAAACATTTGATTCCAAGTTAACAAATTACAAGATTAAAAAGGAGCAGTTGGATGATGGCACAGATTCGATTAACAAGTTACTCGAGATAAGAAATCGTCTAAAAGAGCATAGTGATAATAAGCATTCAGAATGTGTATTTTGTGGTTATGATTGGATTGAAAGCAAGAATTTACTGCTTGCTTATGAAGAAACAACGAATCAACTACGTAATAATTTGACTAATTTTGAAATAGAAGTTTCAAATTTGGTTGAAGAATTAAACAAATTAAAAATAGAGTTGCAAAATCAGATTAAAATTGAGCAAGAGAAACTCTTTGTTCTTCCTGATGATTTTTTGGCGGTGATACGATCCATAAGTAATTATGATTTTCCTGAGTCTTTTAGCAACTTAGTTGTCATGAACTCAGAGATTACGCCTTTGTTAGTTGATAAGAGTGCTTCGCTACAAAAGTTTGAGATTTTGAAAAAAGAATTAATAAGTTCATTGCAAGAAAAACTATTGATTCCAAATGAAGTATATGGTACTTTCCTTAGAGTTGTAAATAAGAGTGTAGATTTTGAAACACTTTTAGAAAAATATTCAGTTTTAGAGAGAGAATCTATAAAGGAATTTCAAATTTCGTTTGAAGCCGTACCAATTAACTTGCATAAATTTGAAGAGAATAGTGAGAAGCTTTCAACATTTTTGGATGAGCTTAGATCACAAATAGTATTTGATTATTCTAAAAGTTTAGATTCACAAAATCTATTTGATAAATACTTTGCATCTGATGAAAAAACTTTTGAGAATTGTACTATAGAAAGGATCGGTCAAAAAAGGGAGTATATTATTAATCAGTTTGAATTACAAAGTTTGACGATGTTTAACAAAATTGAGAAACGCCTTCAAATAATCGAACGCACAAATACTTATCTTCAGCAGCGTGTCAGAGAATTAAATAATAATATACAATCCTACCAAGAGCAGATGATTCAAAAGTTAAAGCTTCCTTTTTACATGTATACCGCTAAGATTTTACAAAATTACCAACAAGGAATGGGAGTTCTACTAACAACTCAAAATAATTCTAATATCAGGTTTATAGCAAATAGTAATAGTGAGCAAGATGTGATGTATCAATTGAGTTCTGGACAAATAGCTGTTATTTCGTTTGCTTTCACTTTGGCACTAAATACAACATTTAAGATTTCAAAAGAGTTCAAATTTTTATCAATTGATGATCCGATTCAAGATATGGATTCTATGAATGTATATGCTCTAATTGATTTAATAAGACATTCCTTATCAGACTATCAAATTATTATGTCCACACATAATGATGGTAGTGCTATGTTTATAAAATATAAATTTGAACTATTTTCAGATTCTGAAATTTCAAATGTAGGACTAAAAAATATAAAAAATATCTTATTATTGGATGATGAAGGTTAGCGATTGATAGACAGTGACTTGTTCTATTTATTATTAATGAAGTATTGGAATCATTATCATATATGGGCATTTCTAAAAACTCCTCAAAAAACCTATAAAATGAGATAATAGAAATACAAGTATAAAACTTGATAAACGAGGTTAAACACGATGCATTTATTTACTGATGATGAAAAAATCTTGTCAAAACTCACTGAAAAAGGTAAT
>NZ_JBMVJB010000048.1:0-9881 GCF_049893425.1 Streptococcus sp. VTCC 12886
AAGTGGAAAACGAGCAACTCCTAATTGGAACTGCTCGTTTTTTTATTGTGAGAAGCTAGTTTTTGCCCAGCCTCAATGATCCAGAGCAGCTATCGATTATTTCAGCTGGTGCTATGAGAATCTATAAACTGAGTAAAACTGGTAAGGAACAGCTTATTCGTATTGTTAATGAGGGACAATATGACGGAGAGAATTATCTCTTTGGTCTCTCAAATGATTCTCTTTATGGAGAGGCCATCAAAGAAACAAAAGTATGTATCCTATATAAGTCAGATTTCAATAAGTTAATCAATCTTTACCCACAATTAAGCTGCAAACTACTTCAATTAAATGCCTACAAATCTTTAGAGGTTGAGAAGCAACTGCAACTACTGGCAATTGATTCAATAGAGGATCGTTTAGCTACCTACTTCAGTCAGCTCTCTCTCCCTTCAGAGGTAATGACTGAAGAGACCATTACGATACCAGTCTCACTGAAAGAACTAGCCAGCTATCTGGCTACCAGTCCTGAAACTATGTCCCGTAAATTAAGAGCTTTTCAAGAAGAAGGATTAATAAATAGAAATGGAAAGAAAATTATACTATTTCGTTCTTTTTGGGATAAATTTGACTTTCTATAATTTTTATAAACTAAAGGATAGGTGTTACTTCTACCTATCCTTTAGTTTATTTCTTTGTTTCCTTATAAAATGGCAGTAATTCATCAAAACTTTTTAATAGATCATCAATTAACCGTTCTAATGAGTGGTCAGTCTCAATTGGAATATCCTGTTTAACCAAGACCTTACGAACCTCACCTGATTTGACCTGTTTTAGTAAACTCTTTCGATTTTCTTCTGTTGCATCCATTTTGAAACTTATACCATTTTTTTGTACAAAGTAATACATGGCTCCAAAAGGAAGAAGATTCAAAACTTTATTTTGTTTCTCTAAACTGTTTTCAGACCTTCTTCTTTCTACAAAACTAACCTCAACGGAAATTCCGAAATTATCAGATTCCCCATAAAGACGAATAGCCAATGCCGAATCATCCAAACCATCGGAAGGCAATCGGAAGTAACACCAAAAATGTGGACGACATAACTGAGATTGATTCATCCATTGACTAACACGCTCTGCTTTAAATGGCTTTACCCTGTCTTCAAAAGATTTACTGATTAAACTGAATTCATCCCGGGCCTGTCGAGCTAGGTCCCTTAAATCCATCATATACCGGCTATAATTACCAGCCTTTTCAGGCTTAATATATTTTTCTCCTCGATAGGGTAGATATTCCTTTAATTTGTCAAACGACATTTTTTACCTCATAAATCAAGTAAGCCATCTCTGTTAAGAATAATTATTCTTCTACCTGAACGTTTTATCAATCTATTATCCTCAAGAAATCTAAATTTTCTAGAAAGAGTTTCAGGGGTAGTTCCTATATATCGCGCGATATCAATCATCTTCATAGGTAAACTGAACTGATAATCATTCGCTACTTTTGACAAATCCAAGAGGTAGTTCGACAAACGTTCCTCAACACGCTCCATAGATAAAATCTGGGCCTGTTTCTCTACTTGAATCATCTTTTGCGCACTTAATTCAAATAATTTAAGAGCTATTTGTGGATTCCTAAGCATTACTTGATTAAAAGCTTGTTTGCTCAAGCTACAAATTTCAGTTGTTTCGAGAGCTTCACCAAAAAGTGTCTCGTTTTTTATACCAAACAACTGATTTTCACCCTCATAGCTACCCGGTTCAACGACCCGTAAAAGCTGTTCATCACCATTTGTAGACAGTTGGAATACTTTCATACTTCCACGAGCTACAATATCTAGTTTTTCATCTCCTGGTTTGAAAATAATCTCATTTTTTTTAAATTGTTGGTGTCTCGCCAATTGATTGATTTCAATCTGCTCATCTTCTGACAGATAATTAAATAATGGTACAAGTGTTACGCAAAGATGTTGAACCATGGATAACCTCTTTCTAATTGACGAAACCTACTCTTGAGATAATTCGACAAATTGTTTTAAGAGCTGATAGGTTTTAGTAAATGTCCCACAAACATCATCTGGAATCGCAAAATCTTTTGTGACACCCCTTAGTTCCGAAAATTCATTTGATAGGTCCATATTATTACCCTGAATTTTATGCTGAATTGTTTCATAAAGTTTGCGAACTTCAAAAACTTCTGGATGATTTTTCCCATGAGCTTTTGTGATAGCATTAGTATATAAATCAAGCATCTCATCATTTGCTTCAAAAAATTGTTTTAACATTACAACTTCCCCCCTATTATTTTTCTGATGCTTTTAGAACATCATAGCCAATTGCTCGTACTGCATTCGCAATTTCTTCAATATTTGTCAGACTTGTATCAAAATTTGCTTTTGCCTTGCTAGCGTTGAAGAGAACCTTAACACTGTTCTTATCAACACCTGCCACACTTTTAATGGCTCCCTCAATTTTTTGCATACATGTAGGACAAGCCAGTGTTTCAAGCTGTAGTATAGCTTTTTTCATCATCTTTACTTCCTTTCCTTATTATATCTTTAGTATAGTACAATATTTAGAATAAAAAATTGATTTATATCAAGAATCTCTATTTTCTTTTATATTTTAAAAGCCTCATAGCATTCAAAATAACCAGGAGAATGCTACCTTCATGAACAAACATGCCAATAGCCATATTCATCCACGAACTTGAGAGAACGCTGATAAGAAGAACTACTACGACTAGCAATGAAATGAAGATATTTTCAATCATATTACGTCGTGTAGCTTTAGCCAATCCGATCGCATGAGGGATTCTGTGAAAATCCGAATTCATCAAAACAACATTTGAAGTTTCAATGGCAACATCTGTACCGTTTCCCATGGCAATTCCAATATCTGCCAAGGCCAATGATGGGCTATCATTAATACCATCTCCGACAAATGCTACTATTTCTCCACTTGCCTGACGTTTTCTCACAAATTCTGCCTTGTCTTCTGGTAGTAGATGACCATAAGCCTCGGTTAAGCCTAACTGACTAGCAACTAAATCAACTGTACCTTGATTATCTCCAGACAATAGAATGAGATTTTTTACTCCCATATTCTTAAGCGTCTCTAAATCCTCCTTGACTCCTTGTCTAATCTGGTCGCGAATCCCTACAACAAGAGCTATTTGTCCATCAATAGCAGTTAGGACAATTGAATTCCCTTCTGCTTCCATCCCTGCTATGTCGCTCTTCATCTGGTTAGTGAAAGGAATATTATATTGATTCATCAAATAAGAGTTCCCTACGAGAACTTGGTGATTTTGAATACGAGCAACAACTCCCCCACCTTGAACGACCTCTGTTGAGTCAATTACCTCTACTACAGAACCTGAGTAATGGTTCACAATTGCTTTCGCGAGCGGATGATCTGATTCTCTCTCAACACTAGCCAGTAAGCTCTCAGCAAGACTCCTATCACTGCTATAGTAGATTGTCTGTGTAACCTGAGGGTTACCATAAGTTAATGTTCCTGTTTTATCAAATAGCATTGTATCAACTTTACTAAAGTTTGTAATGACATCACTACCCTTAAATAAAATACCATGTCGTGCGCCATTTCCAATCCCTGACACATTTGAAACTGGTACCCCAATAACCAATGCACCAGGACATCCAAGAACCAAAATAGTAACGGCTAACTCAATATTGCGACTAATAAGCCAAACGAGAATAGCAAGCACCAAAACTGCAGGTGTATAGTATTTTGAAAATTGATCAATAAATCTTTCAGCTTTTGATTTGGAGTCTTGTGCTTCTTCGACTAATTCAATAATTTTCCCAAAAGTTGTGTCTTCCCCAATTTTATCAGTACGAAGTTGTATGGTCCCATTTTCGAGAATAGTACCAGCAAAAACTTTATCTCCTAGACCTTTAGAGACTGGAATAGGCTCACCTGTTATGCTAGATTCATTTGTTGTACCAGCGCCAAATATAACTTCACCATCAACAGGGATCTTACCACCTGTTTTTACTATAAGAATGTCACCTTCTTCAACTTCTTCAACCGACACCTCTTCAAAGTCACCATTGTGTGCTTTCCGAAATGCAGTCTCTGGCACCAACTCGACAAGATTCTTAATCGCAGAACGTGTCTTGGCTAATGTTCTTTGTTCTAAGTATGCACCAAACAAGAAGAGAAAAGCTACAATAGCTGATTCTTCAAACTCTTTAATAACAAATGCCCCTAAAATAGCAAGAGTTACTAAGAGATCGATGCTAATGACCTTAACTCTAAGAGCTTGATAGGCTTGAACAAAAATTGGTAAACCGCCAACTAATGAAGCTACAAACAGTAGATAAGCTGATCCCTGCTCACTACTAAAAACCCATTTGGATGAAAAAGCAAGTATAATAAGAACACCAGTTATTGCTGTCAACCAATTTCGATAACCTGATAACCATTTTTGCATGATTTCTACCTCCCTTATTGTCTCTAGTATAAATGAGTATAAAAATATAAGAATTGATTTATATCAAGTTTTAAAAATACTAGAATGTCTAGAGTGTTTCAAATACATCTAACTATGTTCAATTGATTTAATGATATTAATCATAGACCTATATTTTTATAATTCTATTCGGTTACGTTAGTGTCAGTTCTAAAAATTTTGACTATAAAAAAACCTACCATTCCTGGTAGATTGTTTAAAAACGATCTTCTGTATATTTCCGAATCTTTATTTAAGAATTGCTTTAACACGTTCCTGCAAAGCAGGAATAACCTGATCCAGAAACCAAGGATTTTTAGACTGCCAAATATTATTACGTGGCGAAGGGTGCACAAGGGGGAAAAATTCAGGTAGATATCTATCGAAATTCTTTACAGTATTGGTTAATTTTCCGTCGATCTCTGTTTTAAGTAATATCGTTGAGAATAGGCACCAATCAAAAGTATTAATTGTTTATTTGGCATGAGAACTAATGTTTTCTTATGCCATTTTTCTGCAAATCCTTTTCTTTGGAGGTAAGTCCCCCGTTTTACCTTTTCCAGGAAAATAATAATCCATTGGGACCACTGCAAAATATCCAGAATCATAAAAACATTCTCTATCAATACCTAACCATTCACGAAGCTTATTGCCGCTTAAATCATTGAAAAATATACCTAACTCTTGAGCACGAATACCCGGTGCTTGTGCTATGATTATAATTTGAGCAGTCTCTGGAGCAGAAAAAAGTGGTTTTATCCCTTTTTCTGTATATAAAATATTATCTTCATCGTACATGATTTCTTTTAAAAGTTTTGAATAGCTCATTCAAATCGTCCTTTCTCTTTATTACTATATTGTAGCATCTTTGTATGAGGGAAAACTTGATGCTTCTCAATTTTGTTAGCAAATTTCAATTTAAATTTTAAAAAATAATTTGACAAGTAAGTGATTATCCACTATAATAAAAAAAGTGAGTGATTACTCACTTACTTAGAAAGAGGCTCTTATGGAAAAATTATTAGATTTACAAGCAATCTCTAAAAACTTTGGGCAGCAGCTTGTTCTTGACAAGATCAATTTTAACCTGATAGCTGGTCAAATTATCGGTTTAATCGGCCCATCCGGTGCTGGAAAATCAACCATGATTAAAACCATGCTTGGGATGGAAAAGGCGGATCAGGGAGAGGCGCTTGTGCTAGGGCATCATATGCCCAACCGCTATGTCTTGGGAGAAATTGGTTATATGGCACAATCGGATGCCCTCTATGAGTCACTGACGGGTTTCGAGAATCTGCAATTTTTTGCCCGGATGAAGGGACTGTCTCGCGCTGAGATTCCTGAAGCCATTAAACATGTCTCACAAGTTGTCGAACTAACGGAGCACCTCAATAAGTCCGTTTCAGGCTACTCTGGCGGTATGAAACGTCGATTGTCTTTAGCCATTGCACTTTTAGGGAATCCTAGACTCCTCATTCTTGATGAGCCAACTGTTGGTATTGACCCTGCTCTGCGCCGTCAGGTTTGGAAAGAACTACATCAATTGAAGTCTGAAGGGGTTGGCATATTGATTACCACCCATGTCATGGATGAGGCGGAGCTGACAGATAAGGTTGGACTGTTGCTTGATGGCAAATTGATCGCCTTTAACAGCCCCATTGCCCTTAAGTCATCATATGGTGTCAATACAGTTGAGGAAGTTTTCTTGAAAGCAGAGGGAAAATTAGAATGAAGATTTTGGCCATTTCAAAAAAAGTATTCCTGGAACTATTACGTGATAAACGAACACTGATCCTATTATTTATAGCGCCTGTTTTTATCATGTGGCTCATGAATGCTGCTTTTTCCGCTAATACTGAAACAAATGTCAGCATCGCTGCCGTCGATGTTTCCGATAGTATTGTCAAATCCCTAGACGATGTGAAACATATTAAGGCCAAGGATTATAAAACAGAAAGCAAGGCAAATCAGGCTTTAGAAAATCAGACAGTCGATGCCGTCCTTATTTTCAAGGACGAAAACGACTACCAGGTAACTTATGCCAATACTGATCCCGGCAAAACAAACTTGACCCGTCAGGTCATAACGAGCACCCTCAAGCAAGCGCAAATTCAGGACCTAATCGAAAATCTCAAGAAGGCACAAGAAGCCAGTGCTCAAGCTGTTAAAAAGGCACAAAGACAGTCTGGCAATTTACAAGCCAGCGATTCTAATGAAGTAAATATTGATCAAGCCGAAACAGAAGAAATTTATAGTTCTCAAGGTGATGATATCAACCTCTCTGAACAATATATTTATGGAGATGAGGACACCACTTTCTTTACCAAAATGACTCCTATTCTGATGGGCTTCTTTGTCTTCTTCTTTGTTTTTCTCATCTCAGGGATGGCTCTTTTGAAAGAACGTACCACGGGAACACTGGATCGCCTCCTAGCCACACCAGTCAAGCGATCTGATATCGTCTATGGCTACATGCTGGCTTACGGTTTTATTGCAGCACTTCAGACAGTTGTTATTGTCTTATCAACCATCTGGCTCTTGGATTTGGAAGTTCTTGGCAATATAGGAGATGTCATCATTGTCAATATTCTTTTTGCGCTAGTCGCTCTGGCATTTGGTCTCCTGCTGTCCACTTTGGCCAAGTCCGAATTCCAAATGATGCAATTTATCCCGCTTATTATCACTCCGCAACTTTTCTTTTCAGGTATTATTCCTTTAGATTCTATGACAGGCTGGGTGCAATCTATTGGGAAAGTACTCCCACTTTATTATGCCGGGAACGCCTTATCAAAAATTGTTCTGAACGGTACCAGCATTGTCTATCTTGGAAATGACCTACTTGTCCTTTCCTTGTTTCTAGTCATTTTAACAATTTTGAATATCGTTGGACTAAAACGCTACCGCAAGGTATAATAGAGAAGAAAAGAATGAGGTAATAATGGATAACAACACGATTTTGCATAGCTATCAGAATTGGCTGGAAGCACAAAAAATGCCTGCTGGAAAAAAGAAAACCCTTTCTGCTGCTATTGAACTGTTTTCGCGGCAAGGTTACAATGGAACTTCGACTGCCCAAATTGCAGAAAAAGCTGGTATTAGTCAGTCCACCATTTTTAAATATTTCAAAACCAAAGAGGAGCTTTTATCAGAAATTATTGAGCCTCTCATTCCTGAGTTGAAAAAAGAATTTCTGCCCAAATTGAAGACCTATAGTAAAATTGAAGATGTTGTTCACTTTATTGTCCAGAATCGTTTTCGTTTCTTAGCTCAAAATGCAGATATAATAAAAATAATACTTCAGGAAATCTTAGTTAATTCAGAACTACGTCAGAGTCTAATGGTTGCTATTCAAGATACTATTATTGATGATTTGAAAATGCAGCTAAACCGGTTACAAAATGATAACCCCAATATTGTTACTTATCAGGAAGATTGTGAGGTTATCCGAACAGGCTTAGGACTCCTATTTGCATACTTTTTTCAACGATTTGTTCTTGAAATTTCAACTCAGTCGGAGGAGGAAGATTTGAAGTGCATTGAAGAACAGCTTACTAAACTGATAACAACAAAAGTTTAATGAGATTATATCTACTATTTTTCAAAAACACCAAAGGATTAAATACTTTGGTGTTTTTCTCATTATTATTGGAGTTATATGTACTCAAATACTTTTTCTGCACTGCTTATGAGCTTATATATTTTATACCTGTTCAGAATTATACTATCATGATTCATCCTTTTATCAGAAACTTAAAATCGGACGAATTCTATTACCAATTCAAGTTTAAAAGATATTAAACTTATCTAGTAAAAAATCTTAGATATCTCTATTAACATCGCTATCTAAATCCAAAAATTCTTGAATATCTTGGACGTATTCAAGCACACCCTCAAACTCATATTTATCATTACGAACTGCTGCATAGGTGACATAGACAAATTTACGATTTTTTCTGACCTAAACCACATGCTTACCTTATCCCTTTCGCCATTTCGTAAGAGTGCAAAGATCTTTTTAACCTTATCCAAAACTTTCGGCGGATGACATAGTTCAACATTCCGACCAACTTGTGACGGTGTCCTCTTGAAAACCATCTCTTCAGCTGGTGTGCCATCATTATAATATTGGAAAATCTCATCTTTGTTGACAAAAGTAATTTCTAAAGGTAGATGGTTAAAAATAAGATTAGCCTGTTCAACTGATAGAAAACCATTTCCAAATGGTTGTGGAGTAGAACGATCTATAACAGTTTCCCTTTCTTTCGGTGCAAAGGAAATAGTAAACTGGCCTTCAGGGGTATCGATGACACGTGTGTTAGAAACAATTTCGGAATCCTCAGATTCAATATTTTCTACAAAATTCTCTCAAACAGGTACCCATTCCGCCGTGGGCTTAATTATGGCATAACCGTATGCATCACTTTCTCTAGCAACAGACAGCCAATCATCTTGAGTGAGTGTCTCAAGTAAAATCATAAGAAGAATGGACTCTTCCTTGAAAATCATCTCTTCAAATTCTAGAGCAAATCCTTCAAAATTCTTAGATACATCTTCAATAGATTCGTGAGGAATCCGACTGACATCAGATTGAACCACTTCGAATAATTCACGTATATTATCATCTAATCCCCACATTACTTTTGGAGGTGAATCATGTCCATGACCTTCCATAAGGGAAAAGAATAGTTTCTCTTTTCGTGTATAGTGATTATGAAACTGACTAAGCAGCGCCATTTGTTTATTAAGCACCTGAAGTAAATTAACTTGTATTTCTTGATTGTCAGGTTTAGAATAATTTTCAAATGCGGCGCTTCTTCACGATAGAGAATCTTAGGAACTTTATCCCCTCCTTGCATGGTTGTCAGCGTTGGAGAAAGCCCTGAAAGGTCATAGACTCGTCCAGTTTGGATGAAAGAGGTTGGTAAAGTTCCTGCGACAACTACCCCATGTCGATCTTGACCAGTTAGGGTGAACATTGGGTCTTGATTGCCCTTAAATCGTCTCCCATGTTGGCGTTTTTCTAGTCTATCAGGGGTTAAAACTGGAATGGCAATTTTAGTTCCTTCACCTTTTCCTCTGGTTAAGGTTGGTGCTAACCCACTTGATAAATAAACCTCCCCATTCATCCCTTTACCTGACGGATTAACATTACCTAATCGTTCAAGACCAGTTGAGCTGTTTTCTCCTCTGAGAGGAAATAAGAATCGGGGACTGTATCTTCTAGAATGTCCGATAATAAAAATTCTTTCACGGTTTTGCGGCACTTGGAAATCTTTTCTGTCAAGTACCTGCCATTCGACATCATACCCCAACTCATCAAAATGAATGAGTCCTTCCTCCTCCATTTTAGAAACTATATTCTTTGCTTTCTCGATATCAATTCCCATAATAGCCATGAGATGACACATCACAATTTGTCGTGATG
>NZ_JBMVJB010000049.1:0-8345 GCF_049893425.1 Streptococcus sp. VTCC 12886
GGTTCATCCATTGGTCAAGCTCTTTTAGGTCATTGGGGACCATCGCTTGCAGGAATGGCACTCTTCCCATCGATTCTAGGTGCGGTTATCGTAGTAGCAGTTGTATCTTTCTTCGTGGGTCGTAAGGCGTAGACGAAGTAAGCACACAGTTTTAAAAGATATTAGATGTATTGAAAGAGGTTTATTATGGGATTCATTTGGACATTAATCGTAGGTGGAGTAATTGGCGCAATTGCAGGAGCGATTACAAATAAAGGTGGCTCAATGGGCTGGATTGCAAATATTGTAGCCGGTCTCGTCGGTTCATCCATTGGTCAAGCTCTTTTAGGTCATTGGGGACCATCGCTTGCAGGAATGGCACTCTTCCCATCGATTCTGGGTGCGGTTATCGTAGTAGCAGTTGTATCTTTCTTCGTGGGTCGTAAGGCATAGACGAAGCAAGCACATAGCTTTAAAAGATATTAGATGTATTGAAAGAGGTTTATTATGGGATTCATTTGGACATTAATCGTAGGTGGAGTAATTGGCGCAATCGCAGGAGCGATCACAAATAAAGGTGGCTCAATGGGCTGGATTGCAAATATTGTAGCTGGTCTCGTCGGTTCATCCATTGGTCAAGCTCTTTTAGGTCATTGGGGACCATCATTTGCAGGAATGGCGCTTGTTCCATCCATCGTTGGAGCGGTAATCGTTGTAGCAGTTGTTTCCTTCTTCGTGGGTCGTAAGGCGTAAGCCTTCTAGAAAGAGTTGCCTATGACAAAGTTAGTTAAGTGGGGATATGTATTAGTGGCATTACCTCTGTTTATTTTACTTGGCTTAGTTGCCATCCGGTATTCGGAGGCTGTCACTTTGCCAAGTGAGGTAGCAGGATTGATACCGCAATGGTATCTTCATGACCAATCTAATCAAGTAATTTCACTATTCCTTTTCTGGGGATCACTTACTTTTATGCTTGCATTATTAATTGTCAGTCTAATATTCTTCTTGTGGCCAAAGCGTTATACAGAAATTGATTTGTCAGTTGAAAAGAATGGTAAGCTTTTATTGAAAAAATCTGCCATAGAAGGTTTTGTAAAATCCATCGTTTCAGAAAATGGAGTAATGGCTGATCCTTCAGTACATGTTTCTCTATATAAGAAACGCTTTAAGGTGAAAGTGGTAGGACAAATGCGTTCGAGGACTGCAGCTGTTCAACAAATGTCTAACTTGGAAAAGGAAATTCGAGAAGGTTTAGAGAACTTTTTCGGCTTGACTCGTCCAGTACAATTCTCGGTTGCTGTTAACGAAATTCAAGATTCTAAGAGTAGACTGGTTTCTCGGGTAGAATAGTGGGGTGTGTATGAAAGAGATAAATCATTGGAAATATCCTATTTTGGGAGCTGGAATTGGTCTTTTATTGGCGGTACTTCTCCTTACCCTTGGGTTCCTTAAAACATTGCTTGTATTATTTTTAATGATACTTGGGGCAGTGGTGGGCTCTCTCGTTCAACGATCAGGTATTTTAGAATATATTTTAAGAAAGTAATACAAAATTTTGGAGGATGAAATATGACTGAACAAAAGAAAGTTTCTGTAATTCGTGGAGAATTAACATATGCTGATAAAGTCATTGAGAAAATGATTGGAATTGCCTTAGAGTCAGTAGACGGCTTGTTGGAGGTCAGTGGTGGATTTTTCGCAAACCTGAAAGATAAATTAGTCAATAGCGACAAGCCGACAACAGGTGTAAACGTTGAAGTTGGTAAAAAACAAGTTGCTGTAGACCTTTCTATTATTGCAGAGTATAAAAAACACTTACCAACTATCTATAAAGATATGAAAGCTATTATTGAGTCAGAAGTGAAAGCCATGACAGATTTGGATGTGGTTGAAGTGAACGTTGAAGTGGTTGATATCAAAACTCGTGAACAATATGAAGCCGATTCAGTAAGTTTACAAGATAAAGTTACAGATGCTGCTAGTTCCGCAGTTGGATTTACGACAGCTCAAGTAGATAAAGCTTCAAAGGGTGTTGAAGACATTACAAGTGGCAAGGAACCACGTGTCATTTAAGTGAATAGAGGAGGAAAAAATTATGTCAGTAGATAAATTGAATGCAAAAAAAGATGAATTTGTTGGAACAGCAAAGAAAGTTGCTGGTAAAGTGACTGGAGATAAACACTTGGAAAGTGAAGGTAAGGTTGAAGAACTAGCAGGAAAAGCTGGTTCCATCTTAGCTGATGCAAAGGATACTGTAGAAGGCGCTCTTGATGGATTGAAGAATTCCAATAAGTAAGGATTACGAAAAAAGAAAGCAAGGTATTACTCATGGAGAAAATTACAGAAGTAGAACAAACATTGATAAAGGGAACAGTGACATACGCAGATCAGGTCATTGAAAAAATGATTGGTCACGCTTTACAACAAGTTTCAGGTTTATTGTCAGTTAGTGGTGGATTTTTCACAAATATCAAAAATAAATTGATCAATAGCTCAGATGTCCGAGAAGGTATTAATGTAGAAGTCGGTAGCAAACAAGTTGCAACGGATTTGAAAATTGTGGTGGAATATGGAAAAGATATTCCTGAAATCGTCGAAACAATGAAGTCTATTATCGCGGCAGAAGTGAAGAAAATGACCCACTTGGAAGTGGTTGAAGTCAATGTTGAAGTCGTAGATATAAAGACACGTGAAGAGTTTGAGGCAGAATCTGTGACCTTACAAGATCGTGTAGCTAGTGCTACTCAAGCTACAGGTGAGGTGATAGGCAATCAAGCTAGTAAAGCTGGCGATTTCGTCACGACTCAAACAGAAGTGGTAAAAGATAAACTTGAATCATCACGTGTTCAATAATCACGTACGCATTTTGGTGCGATAAGAGACAACTAGCTGGGTAAAAGATGTGTTATCTAGCTAGACGATGGGAGTGAGATGATAGCATCTCGCTCTTTTTCATTTTGTGAAAGGAGAACAAAAAAAATGCCAAATGGCAAGATGGTAAAAACATCAAAATATCAGCAAATTGCAGTTGGAGTTGCTCAAAGAATCGTGAGCGGGGAGTATAAAGTGGGTGAACGAATCAAATCTCGTTCTACATTAGCCAGTATGTTTGGTGTTTCCCCTGAAACAACTCGGAAAGCTTTAAATATCTTGGCTGATTTGAATATTGTTTCCGTCAAACACGGTAGTGGAGCCATTGTCTTGTCCAAAGAAAAGGCTCAAGATTTTTTGGATAATTTTGAAATGACCAATTCATTGGTTACGCAGAAAGATCGAATCCTTGAGAAAATGGATCAACAGGAGCTCATGCTGAAAGAATTACGTGGTATGGTTTCTATTTACCTAGATCAGACCAAGCGTGTGCAAAAAAAGTACCCCCTTGAACCATATGGATTAAAGTTGACCTCGGATTCTGACTTGTTGGGGAAACAATTAACAGAAATCCGAGTTTGGCATCATACAGGAGCTGTGATAGTAGGAATAGAAAGAAATGAAGACTTGCTAATTGCTCCCAGTCCGTATCAAACATTGGAAAAGGATGATTTGATTTATTTTGTTGGTGAGGAAGAAAGCTACACAAGGATGAAGAATTTATTCAATTTGCATGAAAAACAAAAATCGGCGAAATAAGTTGATAGACCAGAAAGAAATTGTACATGAAAGCTTTAATTTTTGATGTAGATGATACCTTATATGATCAAATTCAACCGTATTATCAATTGATTAAAAACCAGTAGGTCTAGCGGGTATGAATTGTTCGGAATTATGGTTTACAGGAACTAGCGGATCAACAATCTTTGCAAAATGTCTGTTTCCGAAAGAGCCTAGACCTCTCCCTATTTTGTTTTATTTCCATGGCTACCAGGGTCAAGGTCCAGACTGGACAGAATTATTGAAATTTACTGCTGGAGGTTCTCGGAGTAGTGGCGATGGATGTCCGAGGGCAAGCGGGTCGTTCTCAGGACTTGGGGCAATTTGAAGGGCTAACAGTCAAAGGACAAGTAATTCGTGGGATGTTGCAGGGACCAACACATCTTTTCCACAAGGATGTGTACCTAGATGTGTACCAAATGATTCAACTTGTGGCTCGCTTTGATTTTGTGGATGAAACACGGCTAATGAGTTATGGTACTTCTCAAGGTGGAGCACTGGCTTTGGTGGCAGCGGCTTTATATCCAACCTTATCTAAAACAGTAGCAGTCTATCCATTTTTATCAGATTTTAAGCGTGTTTTAGAATTGGGCAACAATAGTGAGACCCATGATGAACTCTTTCGTTATTTTAAATATTCCGACCCATTTCATCGAACCGAGGCTAAGATCTTATCTGTCTTAGATTATATAGATGTCAAAAACCTAGCCCACCGGATTCAGTGTCCAGTTGCTATGGTCACTGGTTTAGAAGATGCAGTCTGTCCTCTATCTACTCAATTTGCTATATTTAATCGTATTGAGACGACAAAGGAAATGAGAATTTTAACGGATTATGGTCATGATGCCCTAAATGTTCAAGTGAATGACTATGTATTTGACTATTTGCTTGGGACCAACTTCTCGTAAGTAAAAATGAACAGCTCTTGTTGAACTGTTCATTTTATATATGATTGTTTGTTTAAAAATCGTTTCTTTTCTCGGTCAATGGCTTGGAAGTAGGCGTAGATAATATCCAGCATGATGAGTAGTGGTATTGAGGTGAAATCCGATTGCCATAATATAAATTCCGTACATAAATTCCGTACGGAAGCGATCGGGAAAATTTTATGGGTCTGAGTGGTTGAAAATGTTTTAGTTGTGAGAAGAGCGGTAGCGGCTCCTTTTTGAGCTGCCAAATCCAAATATTCCATAACCTCCTCTGTTTGGCCAGATAATGATAAACCAATGACCAAACAAGAAGAATCAAGAATAGTGGTTGTCCAGATTAAATTATTTTTATCCGTAATCGCATCACATACCACTCCAAGTCTCATAAAGCGAGATTTGATTTCCATTACAACCAAACCTGAACTACCGATCCCATAGAAGTAGACTCGTTTACTGCTATCAATCAAAGTGGCGATTTCTTCTAGCTTTTCTTCGTTTATCAGGTTATTTATGTCTGTTAAGATTTGGTCATAGTCAATCAACACTTTTTTAGTTAGGCTGCGCTGAATATGGTCGAAATGTTTTAACAAATGCTGGTGATCTTTTTGATAGGTGAAAACATTTCTCTATAACCTGAGAAACCGCATTTTTTAGCGAATTGTGTGAGTGCAGATGGTGAAAACGTGAAGAGTGGCTGTAGTGAACTCCAATGTTAAATCTGCATCAACAGGATCCAATTGCATGAAATAGCGGGCAAATTTCTTGTTCCAACTCAGTCATTTCGTCCATATTGGATTCAATAATGGCAATGATATTGTTTCCTGTTGCTATCATAGTGACTTACCCTTTAGTACGATGGTTTGTAATCATTATACTATAAAAATCCGCTTTCTTCCCTTTTGTGGTATAATGGACTTGTATAGAAGGAATGTAATAAGATGTATATTGAAATGGTAGACGAAACAGGAAAAGTTCCTGTGAAAATGCAAGAACAAATCATAGAATTGCTCCAATTTGCAGCTAAAAAAATCGGTAAACAAAATAAAGAAATGGCTGTGACATTTGTAGATAATGCCCGTGTGCATGAAGTAAATTTGGAATATCGAGGCATTGATCGCCCCACAGATGTGGTTAGTTTAGAGTACAAACCCGAATCAGAAATTGTCTTTGATGAAGAAGATTTGGTGGACAATCCTGAATTGGCTGAAATGATGGAAGATTTTGATGCCTATATTGGTGAATTGTATATTTCAATTGATAAGGCGCGTGAACAGGCTGAGGATTATGGACATAGCTTTGAGCGTGAAATGGGATTTTTAGCCGTACATGGCTTCTTACACATCAATGGTTACGATCATTATACGCCAGAAGAAGAAGCTGCGATGTTTGGTTTACAAGAAGAAATTTTAACTGCTTATGGACTTACGCGAGAATAATTCAAAAAATCGGTGGAAAAACCGAGAATTGATGTCGAGTCTGGATTTTGCTGTATCAGGACTCATAACCGCCTTTAAAGAAGAGCGCAATATGCGTAAGCATGCTGTATCGGCTATATTAGTAATTTTGGCAGGCTTGGTTTTCCAAGTATCGGTGACAGAGTGGCTATTTCTTTTGTTGAGTATCAGCTTAGTTGTCGCATTTGAGATTGTCAATTCTGCCATTGAAAATGTGGTGGACTTGGCATCTGATTATCATTTTTCCATGCTGGCCAAAAATGCAAAAGATATGGCAGCAGGGGCAGTCTTATTTGTATCAGGATTTGCATTACTAACAGGGCTCATCATTTTTGTGCCTAAAATTTGGAATATTATATTTTAAGAATAAAGGAGAATTTATGACATTTAAGTCAGGATTTGTGGCGATTTTAGGTCGTCCAAATGTAGGAAAATCCACTTTCCTCAACTATGTAATGGGGCAAAAAATTGCCATCATGAGCGACAAGGCTCAAACCACCCGTAATAAGATTATGGGGATTTATACCACGGATGAAGAGCAAATTGTTTTTATTGACACGCCAGGAATTCACAAGCCCAAGACAGCCCTAGGTGATTTTATGGTGGAATCAGCCTATAGCACTCTTCGAGAGGTAGATACAGTTCTGTTTATGGTGCCAGCGGATGAAAAACGTGGTAAGGGCGATGATATGATAATGGAACGGCTAAAACAGGCAAATGTTCCAGTTATCTTAGTGGTTAATAAGATTGACAAAGTTCATCCAGACCAAGTATTAGAGCAGATTGATGATTTTCGCCATCAAATGGATTTCAAAGAAATTGTACCAATTTCGGCAACTCAGGGTAATAATGTCAATCGACTTATGGAAATTCTGAAGGAAAACCTGGACGAAGGATTCCAATATTTCCCTGCGGACCAAATCACTGACCATCCCGAACGTTTTTTGGTGTCTGAGATGATTCGTGAGAAAGTCTTGCTTCTGACTCGTGAGGAAATTCCGCACTCAGTTGCCGTTGTCATTGAGTCCATGAAACGTGATGAATTTACCGATAAAGTCCACATTCGCGCGACGATTATGGTAGAGCGTGATAGCCAAAAAGGCATCATCATTGGTAAGCAAGGAGCTATGCTCAAGAAAATTGGCTCCATGGCACGTCGTGACATTGAATTAATGCTTGGTGATAAAGTCTTCCTCGAAATCTGGGTTAAAGTCAAGAAAAACTGGCGAGACAAAAAACTCGACCTCGCTGACTTTGGGTATAACAAAAAGGAATATTAAGAAGGTTCGGAGGTTTGAAACCGTCTGGGAATAGACTGTTTCAGCTGGTCACCTAGAAATGTGCAAGTGACCATGTGAAAACTCGAACCTAGAGAAATTTGATAACTTGTCCATTCTCGCTTATACTCTGCTTTCAAATCTATTAATGAAAAGTTAAAAACACCACTTTAGTGGTGTTTTCCGTCGTAATGGTATGGTAAATGAAGATTAAAACAGTTAATGAACAGACTCTTTCTATCTGGGCTTCTTTTGCTAGTCAGGTTTGGCGAACAAATGAGCAAGAATTGATAGAAAAATTTAGGAATAATAAGTTTCCGTATGAATTTCTTTATTTCTCTTCTGGCGAAGAGCCCGTAGCTTGGATTAGTTTATCTCTCCGGTCACTACTATGTTGAAGGATGTCAGAATGGTCCAACTGCTTACTTAGAAGGAATTTTTATCATTCCAGACTATCGTAGCCAAGGGATTGCGGATAAGCTATTGTCTTTTGCAATTAGTTGGGCTGAAAATCGTGGAATATCTCAACTTGCATCTGACGCGGAATTCGATAATTAACTTAGTCAGAGTTTTCATGTCAAATATGGTTTCCGGGAAGTTGGTAGAACAGTTCACTATGTTTTGGAATTGAAGTGAGATAAAAAAACTTTATGAGAAAGGTAAGCCAACTAGGTGTTGGAATTGAACCCGCCTACGACTCTTTGAAAAAAGACAACCGTGACCTAGGTGCCGAAGAACCGTCGGTCAGGTTTCTATTTTTGTTTTATTTTGTAATTTTGTTAGAAAGGACGAGTGTTGCGTACTTGAACCCGAGCTAAAAGCTCGGAAAATAGATAGAGCTCCTTGTGTGCAAGTCACACAGCGTCGCTCTCCTTTTATCTTGTTATCTTAATTTAGAAAGGAAAGCCGACTAGGTGTTGGAATTGAACCCGCCTACGACTCTTTGAAAAAAGACAACCGTGACCTAGATGCCGAAGCACTGTCGGTCAGGTTTCTATTTTTGTTTTATTTTGTAATTTTGTTAGAAAGGACGAGTGTTGCGTACTTGAACCCGA
>NZ_JBMVJB010000050.1:0-8144 GCF_049893425.1 Streptococcus sp. VTCC 12886
TGTAAATAGAAAAAGGTTCCAGAGTCGACAGGACTTTGGATCCTTTTTCAATATACCTTGTTATTGGGCGGTTACGAAATTTTACCAATCTTTTTTTATTTCATTTTCTAAATATTTTTCTTGCAAAGGGTTGCAAAAAGGACTAAAATGGAACATGTTCTGGAGGTGTTTATGTATCAAACGACAGTAAAAGGGAAAGGTCTGTTTCAGGCAATTTCTCAAGGTTATGGTGAACCGGTTCATACCTTTGGTGTGACGGAGAAGGGGGAGACTCCCGTTAGTCTAGTCAACATTGGCTTAGCTGCCTGCGTCACCATGTGTGTCCAGGGTTATTATGCCAGCAAAGAAGGCAATAAAACTATGCCTGTTCAGGTGGAGAGTCGTTTGGATAATGAGCACATTGAAGTGTTGATTGGAATCGGAGAGGAGGTCTCTTCGGAAAAGCAGGAAAAGATTCTTGCATACGTTGAACAAAAGTGTAAAGTTAAAGCTCTTTTAAAAGAAAGTATTATATTTGAGGCAAAATTTTATGTCTTAGAAAGTGTGGAGTAAGATGTTTTTAGCAATTGAAGAGATGCGGCAGAATAAGCTGCGTTATGGCTTGATTTTAGGATTGTTAATTCTAATTTTCTACCTTGTCTTTTTCCTGACTGGTTTGGCTTATGGTCTCATGCAGGAAAATAAAACAGCAGTTGATAAATGGCAGGCAGATTATGTCTTGCTTAATTCAGAAAGCAATCGCTTGATTACAGCGTCAAAAATTGATACAGCTTTGCTTGACCAAGTAGATGCTGGTGACAAGGCCTTGATTCGCCAACAGGCAGGAGTTGCATATGTGGATAAAGATGCTGCAACTGATGAAAAAGAGAATGTCAATATCTTTGCGGTTGAAACAGATAGTTTTATCGTACCGAATATTGTAGAAGGTCGTTTGTATGAAAAAACTGGAGAAGTCGTTGTAGACAAAACCTTGTCAGAGGTAGAAGATTTTGGAATTGGAGATCAAATCTATCTGTCAGGTTCTGATGAAAAAGTGACTATTGTTGGGTATACAGATAATGCTTATTTTGGCGTGGCACCTGTCGTTTATATGGGTTTTGATGCATTTTCAGAATTAATGCAGGCAGATAAGCAACAGGCAGCTACTAGTAGTCTGGCCAGTGCCATTGTCATTCGTGGAGATGTCTCCTCAGTACCGGATGAGTTGGAAAAAGTTGCCATTGCAGATTTCATTGAATATCTGCCAGGATATAAGGCTCAAAATATAACATTCGGCTTTATGATTGGTTTCTTGGTCGTCATTTCTGCTATTGTGATTGGTATTTTTATCTTTGTTTTGACAACACAGAAATCTCCGATTTTTGGTTTGATGAAAATTCAAGGTCTTTCAAATGGCTATATCTCAGGTTCTGTACTGGCTCAAACCTTCCTTCTGGCTGGTTTGGGAACTGTCGTTGGATTGGCTGGAACGTATTTATCGTCCCTTGTCTTGCCAAGCGCTGTGCCATTTGAAAATAACTGGACCTTCTATATCGTAATCGGTCTAGCTCTTGTTATATTTGCCCTATTAGGTGCTAGTTTCTCTGTACGTTCTATCTTTAAGGTAGATCCATTACAAAATTTATCTTAGGAGGTTGTTATGAAAACACTTATTTTTGAAAATATTAGTAAAACCTTCCAAGACGGTAGTCAAACTATTACAGCTCTCAAACCGACTAATTTTAGTATTGAAGAAGGTGAGTTTGTTGCAATCATCGGACCGTCCGGGTCCGGGAAATCAACTTTTTTGACCTTGGCAGGAGGTCTACAAACACCAACAACAGGTCGTGTGTTAATCAATCAATCAGACTACTCTGATCTACCAGAAAAGAAACGTGCTCAACTACGCTATAAGGATATTGGCTTTGTCTTGCAGGCTTCTAATTTGATTCCATTTTTGACAGTCGAAAAGCAATTAACCTTGGTTGATAAGGTCAATAAGAAAGCCAACCCAAACAAACATCAAGAAATTCTGGCAGATTTGGGAGTGGCCCATCTTAAAAACAAGTTCCCTAAGGATTTGTCAGGTGGAGAACGTCAGAGGGTAGCAATTGCACGTGCACTCTACAATGACCCAGCCTTGATTCTAGCTGATGAACCGACAGCCAGCCTAGATAGTAACCGGGCCTTTGAAGTAGTGGAACTTCTAGCTAAAGAAGCAAAGGAACGAAATAAATCCATCATCATGGTGACACATGACCAGCGCATGATAGAAAAATGCGACAAGGTATATGAGATGAAAGATGGTGTCCTCACTCAAGTTCGGTAAAAAGTGGTATAATGGAAAGAGCGAAAGCTCTTTTTTAGTTTATTGGAGAAAACCATGAAATTAACCCTACACGAAGTTGCTCAGGTCTTGGGCGCAAAAAACGATATTAGTCTTTATCCCGATACAGCACTCAACAAGGTCGAGTTCGATAGCCGTTTCGTCACAACTGGTGACCTCTTTGTTCCCCTCAAGGGAGCGCGTGACGGTCATGACTTTATTCCTGTGGCTTTTGAAAATGGCTGTGCGGCAACCTTGTCTGAAGTCAGCCTTGATGTTCCTCACATTCTAGTAGAGGACTGCTTGGCTGCGCTTCAACAATTAGCGGCCTACTACCTAGAGAAAACGGAGGTAGAAGTCATTGCTGTGACAGGCTCAAACGGTAAAACAACCACCAAGGATATGATTCATGATATCCTTGCAACTACATACAAGACTTACAAAACACAAGGCAACTATAACAACGAAATCGGTCTGCCTTACACTGTTCTCCATATGCCAGATGATACAGAAAAACTGGTATTGGAAATGGGGCAGGACCACTTGGGAGACATTCATCTCCTATCTGAAATTGCCAAACCAACTCTATCAGTTATTACCCTTTTTGGAGAAGCCCATCTGGAATTTTTCGGCTCACGAGAAGAGATTGCCAAAGGAAAATTACAGATTGCGGATGGAATGGAGCCAGGTAGTAAACTCTTGATCCCAGCAGATCCGATTGCGGATAAGCTCTTGCCGAGCCATGTGGATCTCGTTCGTTTTGGTGAACAGGGAGATTTGCAAGTAACAAGTTTGGTTGAATCGAAGGATAGCCTGACCTTCACCGTAAACTTTATGGACGGAGACATTTTCCTCCCAGTAACGGGCAAGTACAATGCCACCAATGCCATGGTAGCAAGCTATGTGGGCAAAATCTTGGGTGTGTCCGATGAGGCAATCACCTCAGCCCTAGCAAGTCTTAACTTGACCCGCAACCGCACCGAATGGAAGAAGGCAAGAAACGGAGCAGACATTCTCAGTGATGTCTATAATGCCAATCCAACTGCCATGCGATTGATTTTGGAAACCTTCTCTAGCATTCCAGCAAATGAAGGTGGCAAGAAAATCGCAGTTTTAGCAGATATGAAAGAACTGGGTAGCCAGTCCGTCAATCTCCACAATCAGATGATTCTAAGCCTATCGCCTGATGTGCTAGATACCGTCATTTTCTACGGTCAGGATATTGAAGAGTTAGCTCAGCTGGCTAGTCAGATGTTTCCAATTGGAAAAGTCTATTTCTTTAGGAAAAATGCTGAGCAGGATCAATTTGAAGATCTGGTGAAACAAGTCAAGGAGGTCCTAGGAGCACAAGACCAAATCCTCTTTAAAGGCTCCAATTCCATGAAACTTGGAAAAGTGGTGGAGGCATTGGAAGTTAAATAGACTTGATTTGAAAATTCCTTTTATTTCAGATATAATAAGAGAGTTGCAGTAGCAGCTCTTTTACTTTAGAGTTGCTCAATCAAAGAATGAGGATTATCCAATGTAGACTATATAAAATCAGGGCCAAGCTCTGCTATGTATCAAAAAAAAGAAAATGAAAAGGAAAAAAGATGTCACTACAAGAAGAAATTAAGAAACGCCGCACCTTTGCGATTATCTCTCACCCGGACGCTGGTAAAACCACTATTACCGAGCAATTGCTTTATTTTGGTGGAGAGATTCGTGAGGCAGGTACAGTCAAGGGGAAAAAGACTGGTAACTTTGCTAAGTCTGACTGGATGGATATTGAGAAACAACGTGGTATCTCTGTTACTTCCTCTGTTATGCAGTTTGACTATGCAGGTAAGCGTGTCAATATCTTGGATACACCAGGTCACGAAGACTTCTCAGAAGATACTTATCGTACTTTGATGGCGGTGGATGCGGCTGTCATGGTGGTGGACTCTGCCAAAGGTATCGAGGCTCAGACCAAAAAGCTCTTTGAGGTTGTTAAGCACCGCAATATTCCCGTTTTCACCTTTATCAACAAGTTGGACCGTGATGGCCGAGAGCCACTTGATTTATTGCAGGAGTTGGAAGAAGTCTTGGGAATTGCCAGCTATCCAATGAACTGGCCAATCGGAATGGGAAAATCCTTTGAGGGACTCTATGACCTTCACAATAAACGTTTGGAGCTCTACCGTGGTGAAGAGCGTTTTGCAAGTTTGGACGAGGGTGACAGGCTCTTTGGATCTAACCCATTCTATGCCCAAGTTCTGGACGATATCGAGCTCTTGGCGGAAGCTGGAAATGAATTTTCAGAGCAGGCCATTTTGGACGGTGATTTGACACCTGTTTTCTTCGGATCAGCCTTGACAAACTTTGGTGTTCAGACCTTCCTTGATACCTTCTTGGAATTTGCTCCAGAGCCACATGGTCACAAGACAACGACAGGGGACGTTATTGACCCACTCAACAAAGACTTTTCAGGTTTTGTTTTCAAAATTCAAGCCAACATGGACCCGCGTCACCGCGACCGTATTGCCTTTGTCCGTGTGGTTTCAGGTGAATTTGAACGCGGTATGGCGGTTAACCTGCCTCGTACAGGCAAGGTAGCTAAGTTGTCCAACGTGACGCAGTTCATGGCCGAGTCCCGTGAGAATGTAGAAAATGCAGTTGCCGGTGACATTATTGGGGTTTACGACACAGGAACCTATCAGGTAGGGGATACCTTGACCGTAGGAAAGAACAAGTTTGAATTCGAACCGCTACCGACTTTCACACCTGAAATTTTTATGAAAGTTTCTGCCAAAAACGTCATGAAACAAAAATCCTTCCACAAAGGAATCGAGCAACTAGTGCAAGAAGGTGCTATCCAGCTCTACAAGAACTACCAGACAGGCGAGTATATGCTGGGTGCCGTTGGACAGCTCCAATTTGAAGTTTTTAAACACCGCATGGAAGGTGAATACAATGCTGATGTAGTCATGACCCCAATGGGTAAAAAGACTGTCCGCTGGATCAAGCCAGAAGACCTAGATGAGCGTATGTCATCAAGTCGCAACATCTTGGCCAAAGACCGCTTTGACCAACCAGTTTTCCTCTTTGAAAACGACTTCGCCCTCCGCTGGTTCGCGGACAAATATCCTGATGTGGAGTTGAAAGAGAAGATGTAACAAACATCTGGGAGATGTTTGCTATCGGGAGATGGGAACTGACGGTAGTCAGTTTACCATTGAATAAAGTCCGGGTGGATTAAAAATATAAAAGCGAGGCTTGTTAAGTGAACTGATTCAGCTGGTCACCTTAAAACGAAAAAGTGACCATAGAAACCCGAGCCCATAGATGATAAAGCGAGGTGAAAGGTTGGAGATGAGAGCCAACGGGAGTCGGCTTACCTAATTTCAAACTTTTGCGTTTATATAAAACTAGCTTACTATATATGATGGCAAAAACTTCCTAGAGGTTTTTGCTTTTTTTATTACCAGTTTTTAGGTAAAATAGATAAAAATCAACAAAGGAGTCAAATAATGGGACTATTTTCAGGTTTGCTTGGTAATGCTTCGCAATTAAATAATGACAAAATTGAGCAGGAATTAGAACATGTATTGTTGGACAATGAACAGGTTGAGATGGCTTTCAGCTTGGTTCGTGACTTGATTGTATTTACGGAATATCGTTTAATTTTGGTGGATAAACAAGGAGTGACTGGGAAGAAAGTATCCTATAAGTCTATTCCTTATCGCTCTATTTCGCGCTTTACAGTAGAAACATCAGGACATTTTGATTTGGATGCCGAGCTCAAAATTTGGATTTCTTCGGCTGCAGAACCTGCTGAAATTCTTCAATTTAAGAGTGATAAAAGTGTGATTGCCATTCAAAAAGCCTTAGCTACTGCCGTTTTAGAAAAATAGTTACTAATTCAAAGATTCTAATAGATGGTATTTCGTTTTGAAAAATGAATTTAGAAATAAATTTTTTATTGAATGACATATTAAAAAAGCAGAGTAGTGGAATCTGCTTTTTATGAAAACGTATTATTTTTATTTTAAAAGTATTTACTAACGATTATTCCTAGATTGTGTTATACTAGGTAAGTTGCAAGTCTGATACTGGTTAGTTCGCTGCCAGTGGAAATAATTGTTACAAATAACGTGAGATAAGGTAGCTTCGCACTGCCTTTTAGAAAAGAGAAAACATTGAAATTTACCGAATTAAACTTATCCGAAGATATTTTACTTGCTGTTGAGAGGGCAGGTTTTGAAACGCCATCACCAATCCAAGAGCAAACGATTCCGCTTGCTTTGGAGGGAAAAGATGTGATTGGTCAAGCCCAGACAGGTACGGGAAAAACTGCAGCCTTTGGGCTACCTACTCTAAATAAAATCGACACAAGTAATCCAACTGTTCAAGCTTTAGTTATTGCTCCTACGCGAGAATTGGCAGTTCAAAGTCAGGAAGAGTTATTCAAATTTGGTCGTGATAAAGGCGTAAAAGTTCGCTCGGTTTACGGTGGTTCTAGTATTGATAAGCAAATAAAGGCCCTTCGATCAGGTGCCCACATAGTTGTCGGTACACCAGGACGTCTATTAGATTTAATTAAACGTAAAGCTTTACGTTTGGATGGAGTTGAAACTCTTATTCTTGATGAAGCTGACGAAATGCTCAACATGGGTTTCTTAGATGATATTGAAGCAATCATCGAACGTGTACCTGTGAGTCGCCAAACACTTCTATTTTCTGCAACTATGCCTGAACCAATTAAGCGCATTGGTGTCAAGTTCATGAAAGAACCAGAGCATGTTAAGATTGCATCCAAGGAATTGACCAATGTCAACGTTGAACAGTACTTTGTTCGTGTTAAAGAGCATGAAAAGTTTGATACGATGACACGTTTGATGGATGTTGACCAGCCAGAATTATCCATTGTTTTTGGTCGTACCAAACGCCGTGTCGATGAGTTGACCCGTGGCTTAAAATTGCGTGGGTTCCGTGCTGAAGGTATTCATGGTGATTTGGACCAGAATAAACGTCTCCGTGTCATTCGTGATTTTAAAAATGATCAGATTGATGTCCTTGTTGCGACAGACGTTGCAGCCCGTGGTTTGGATATATCAGGTGTAACTCATGTCTATAACTACGACATTCCTCAAGATCCAGAAAGCTATGTTCACCGTATTGGCCGTACAGGGCGCGCCGGTCTATCAGGTCAATCTATTACCTTTGTTTCGCCAAATGAGATGGGCTACTTAGCTATCATCGAAGATCTAACCAAGAAGCGTATGAAGGGGCTCAAGTCTGCGACTGCACAAGAAGCTTTTGAAGCTAAGAAAAAAATTGCTTTGAAAAAGATTGAACGTGATATGGCTGACGACACCATCCGTAGCAATTTTGACAAGTTCAAGAAAGATGCTATGCAGTTAGCGGCTGAATTTACCCCTGAAGAATTAGCACTTTATGTATTAACTTTGACTGTTCAAGATCCGGATAGCCTGCCAGAGGTAGAAATTGCGCGTGAAAAACCATTGCCATTTAAATTTGCTCCTGGACAAGCCAAGGGCAAGGGTGGACGTGGTGGCCGCGACCGTGATCGTGGTGGCCGTCGTCGTGATGGAGACCGCAATCGTGATCGTGGAGGACGCCGTAGTGACCGCACTGACCGCACTGACCGCGACCGTCGTGATGACAAGGTTAAACG
Source organism: Streptococcus sp. VTCC 12886 (assembly GCF_049893425.1). Classification (NCBI taxonomy): domain Bacteria; kingdom Bacillati; phylum Bacillota; class Bacilli; order Lactobacillales; family Streptococcaceae; genus Streptococcus; species Streptococcus sp. VTCC 12886. The sequence continues at coordinate 7,965 of NZ_JBMVJB010000050.1, forward strand.
CGACAACCACCGTCAGGACAACAAAAAATCACACCAACGTACATCAAGTGAAAAGAAAACAGGATTTGTTATCCGAAATAAGGGTGAGAGATAAACCTTATTTGGCTCTTTGTCAACTGTAGTGGGTAGATGAAAAGCTAACACCTAGAGAGGACGAACTTCGCTCTCTCTTTCTTTATG
>NZ_JBMVJB010000051.1:0-7791 GCF_049893425.1 Streptococcus sp. VTCC 12886
TTGAGATATTATCTGTAGACTGTTCTTGAACTTGTGTTTGCTCGACTAAAACAGGCGTTTCTGTTTGCGTAGAATCGTAAATAATAAGGGCTATCTCAAATCCGATATCTAAGTTATTAATGGTAACAACTTTATCCTCAATATAGTCAAATTCCTTGTAAGGCCCACCTACTATCTCCGCAGAAGCATTATTAAAGTATTTGTCATCAACTAAGTATTTATTGATTTTTTTAGCTATTTTTGCAGGTACATAGCCCACAAAGTTATTCGCTATCAAGATTTTTATAGCATTCGGATCATACTGATTATCAGGTTCCATTATTAACTCAACATCGGAAGTAGACATATCTTCATATTTGAAAATTTTATTAGAGAGTCCTTCTAATTCCTCGCGTATTTCGGACGATGATAGATTTCTATAGTATTTTGTCACTTCAGGGATTCCGTATTCCTCGGCAATATCATTACATGTAGCCTTTACTGCTTTCTTGTAATTTGTAACCCCTGCAACTCTAAAAACAAACGATTCAACAGCTTTCGGCATTTTCTCCTCCTAATACTAACTTACTAAATTATAGTATTCTTCCTTTACCATAGCCTCATCAGCTATGGTTTTCAGTTTATACTTCTCCATAAAGACTAGATAGTTAAAATGTGAATAATCTTCACAATTTTCCATTTCTGCTTTGAGTAGATGATGAATCATATTTCTATTTGCTTGCATTTCGTATTTCTCACGAAATATTTCGTAGAGATGTGGTAAATGCCCTTTGTGACCCAATTCATGCAAGGCCACTTTTACTCGTTCGTCTTCAGCGATACTGCTACTGATGAACATAGTTTGTAGTCCAGGTATATAGAAAGCTTCATCCTCGTATTCATCATCTTTAAAGATATGTAGTCTAATCTGGAACTTTTGACAAAGCTCTCTAACTGTCATAGGAAATTACTCCTCTTGAGATAATAAGAAACCTTCAATGATTCGCTGAATAGCTCTCTTGTCCTTGTCAGTCAGTGGTTTACCGTTGAAACGCATGGCAGTGCCAGCTAGTTCTTCAACATCCACTTCTTGTCCCTCAAAGTAGAACTTCTGGTCATCTGCAATTCGTGGGTTATCCGTTCTACCAAGTAAGTAGTCTGTAGATACACCAAAGAAGTCCGCAATTTCTGAAATTCTTTCAGCATTCGGTTTTTGCGTTTTCAACTTATAAAGTGTATTCCGACTATAACCAAGCTTTTCTTCCAATTGAATAAGAGTCAATCCTCGTTTTTTGGTAAGCTCTTTTATTCTTTCAAACGTTGGGAACATTGTTTTATCAACCTTTCTAAGGCATGACAAAAAATAATTCAACTTTTTGGGAGAAAAGTGTTGACAATTCAACCAATAAGGTGTATTATTATTTTGTAAGCTAAAGAGTTAGCGAATAAGACAACTAAAAAATAAAGCCTAATGAAACTGATTGGCGTCTGTTTTTTCTAGGTAATACCTTACTTTTCAGTAAGTCTTTTCTCTATGTTTTGATTTTAACCTATTGGGTGATAAAAGTCAAGAAATTCGCTAACTTTTTAGTTAAAAATAATAAAAAAGGAGGAAATGCTATGGCATTCGGGTCAATGACTGTAACTGTCAAAATTGCAAATATTGATCGTTTTATTGAACTGAGCGATGAGTTCAATAAAAAAGCCCGCGAGCTTGAACAACTGGCTCACGAGCTAAAAACATTCGACTTTGAAGGAGAAGTTGTATCAACCGATAGCAACTAGCTCAAAGTTGTCATTATCTGAAAAAAGATAGATTGGATAGTTTTCTTTGGTTTCGAAGTTGTAGAAATCGTATCCGAAATTATCTTTTTTCAAGACAGAATACTTGGAAGATAGCACTTCAAGATTGATTTGGGTCAGCAATTTGACGATCTGGATTCGAGCTTGGTCGGTATCAGATATTCTCTGTAAAGCCCGTAAATGCTCTTCGCTAGGGAAGATGTCAACCAATTCCTGCCTATTGTTAATATAGCTGTTTTCTCCGTGTAAGCGACCGTGCTGCAAATAGTAATCTGTGAATGTCAGATTGCTATATTCCTGATAGGTCTCAAACGTAATTCGTTGACCTCGGTACAGATAGACAAGAGTATCATCTTGAAGTGCGTCTTTGCTAGAAGTAATGCCAATCAAAAATTTATGGCACGCTTCCAATATGCGAACTTGATTTATATCCATGACTTGACCTCCTTTCTATAAAGATTTCAAGTCTATTATACCAAATTTAAGAAAGGAAAAATATGAGCAAAGATTTAAAAGAAATCAAAGCCCTGATTAAAACTCGCTTGATTGAGCTAGATATGAAACAGTCTGAATTGGCTAAAAGTGTTAACGTGTCTAGTCCGGTCATTTCTGAGTTGTTAAGCTACGGAAAAGGTAGTGATAATGTAAAGCAAAACGTTGCTACTGTCTTGGGAATTGAAAATCCTTGGGAGAAGTTTTGAGGGGAAATAAATGAAAATTGCTGAAAAAGTAGTCCGCATCGAATCGGACGCGTATGAGTATGTTGTAGATTTCGCCAACGAGCATGATTTGAAAATCGGTGAAGCAGTGAGTATCTTGATCCGCTACTGTGCTTCTAAAGACTTGAAAGTCAAGCAGGCTCATGTTGAGGTGGTGGAAGTTCAGAATGTGGCGGGAGATGATGACTAGCAAGCTGATTACCAACTGGCAAAAGAAAAACCATCAGCTCAGTCAACTGATAGTTGATAGCCTTGAGGGGCTAGATGTTTGGGAAACCATTTTAGCACTTGGAGAAATAAGGAGGGGTATGGTGTGAATAATTATATTACAAACGAGGAGCTTGAAAATGCTAAGCAAGATATTATTCAATTATTAGCTAAAAAAGAGTTCACAAGCGGAAAGGCAATTTTTGTACTTAATGAGACGATTGAACATATAAAAAACCATTCAATATTGAGTATTTAGTGGTTATTTCAAAACCTTAATAAAGGCCTCAGCAGCGTTTTTCATGAATTTTAATTGCTTATCTTGATCATTACTGCCAATCCAAAACAGTTTTTCAGTAGCATTTAGCTTGACTTGATAAACTTCGTCAAAATTCTGTCCAGTCACAGTCTGATAGATGATGTTTACTATGACAGTTCCTTTTAGGTCGTTATCGATGACATGCATAAATTTTTGTGATGGAGCAATAGTGTAACCAATCAATGAGGACATATTAAAATCATATTCGTCAATGCTTTGGATGAATTTCAAATCTAGGATGGTTGCAGGAGTATTCCCAAAATTCTTTATAACCATGTATTTATGAAAACTTTCAATTTCTACGGTTTCGAGATAGGCTACGACTACAGGTCTATTCGTCTCTGCGGTGATTTCTGCCGTTAGTTTGTTTGCATTGCTAGCAATTTTGATGGCTTTGTTGGAGTAATAGATTGAGATTAGTCCTATGATAGTTGAGGTAATGATTGATAAAATTTCAATAATGTCAGAAGTAGTCATGCTAGTCTCCTAATAGTTTTTGATTTTATTATACCAAATTAGAAAGGAATTTTATGAACGAAATTTTTGTTTTTCACGGGCAGGAAGTCCGTACTGTAACTATTAACAATGAGCCTTGGTTTGTCGGGAAAGATGTGGCTCAAATTTTAGGATATACAGAACCACATAAAGCTATTGCTAGACATGTTGATAGCGATGATGGGATGAAACATCCCCTCACAGATAGTCTTGGTCGTATTCAAGAAACTATTATCATCAATGAATCAGGTCTTTACTCTCTGATTTTATCCAGCAAGTTGCCACAGGCCAAAGAATTTAAACGTTGGGTCACTAGTGAGGTATTACCACAGATTCGTCAGCAGGGAGCTTATGTGCCAGAAAATTTACCTGAAGAGGCTTTCATTGCTCTATTTACTGGACAGAAGAAGCTGAAAGAGCAGCAGTTGGTATTGGCTCAAGATGTTAATTATCTCAAAAATGAACAACCAATTCATCCAAGCTTTGCTCAAGCGCTACTCAAGAAGAGAAAATGCCGTGTCGTCGCTTGTCTAGGTGGAATGGACAGTCCAGCCTATGCTGATAAAGTCTTTGCACAGTCGGTCTTTCGGCAAGCTGAGGTTGATTTCAAAGACCATTTCAACATCAATCGCTATGACATGTTGCCAAAGAAATTCGCTGAAGCGGCATTGTCTTACTGGATGACGTGGGAACCAAGCACAAATACCAAAATGAAAATTTTGGAGATGAACGCTTATGAACTGTGAAACGCAAAAAAGCCTGACGGCAATCAGGCTCAAATCTAAAGATACAAGAGGATTATACCATGAATGATCTAATGATTCAAATGTTGGAACAGTTTGAAGCTGGGTTAATGGATAGAGCGTTAAAGGTCATGCACGTTGTTATAGACGAAAAGAGACGATTTCCAATGGAACTCAACAAATCTCAGTGTGCTGAAATGCTCTTAGGAACTAAAGACACAGGGACTTTTGACTCGAGATTTAATTGTCATAAAGATTTCCCGAGAATACCAAATGCTCGTGAAAAATACCCTCGTGATGCGGTAATTGAATGGTACCACAATAATTGGCAAAGGACAGTGATATGACAGAAGAACTACTACTAACAACGGAACAGGCATTGCTTGCTATTGCTATTTTGACCACAATCTTAATCTGGCTTATCCGTAAGCCTGTTGAGATTGATGTTAAAGAGCCTGCGATTGAAGAAAAGCAAACAGAGCGGAATTTGAGATACTTGCAGATTGGGACTTATTACGGAGGATAGAATGAATTTTTGGAACATGATGAAAAAGTTTTTGAGTGTCAACAAGTGCCAAGCTGAGCTATTGGCAGATCGTGAGGTCTAACTATGGTCTGGATTGTGGCAAAAATAAATAAAAAGGTTCGTGGTCGGAAGTATTATTATAAAAAGACTTTCGAAACATGGCAAAATGCTAGAATTTACCAACAGGACTTGTTTAATAAAGGTGTGAATGCTGAGATGTGGGAGGAGAGGGATGACAAGTAGAGAAAAGACATTTTATTTTTTAAAATTGGAAAAGGATTTTTTTGATAAAAAAGAAATCAAGTTGCTTCGAAAAATCGCAGATGGCGATACATACACGATAATCTATTTAAAAATGCTATTGATGTCATTATCGGACTCAGGATTTTTCTATTTCGAAAACATTGGAAATGACATAGCCGAAGAAGTGGCAATTTCCATTGAGGAGGATATTGAAAATGTCTCAGTGACACTATCATACCTACAAAAAAAAGGGTTGCTTGAAATTGTTGAGACTGACAAATATTACTTGAATAGCATACCTGAAATGGTTGGTCAGGTTACATCAAACGCTCTACGACAACGTCGATTTCAAGCTAAGAAAAAACAGCAGGCGTTAGAAAATAACGCAACTATAACACAACATAACGTAGAGAAAGAGTTAGAGAAAGAGTTAGAGAAAGAGTTAGAGAAAGAACAAGAGAAAGATATTCGCTCAACATATAAAATGTTTGAGGATGAATATGGTCGGTTGTTGTCGTCGTCTCAATCCGAAACTGTATTAAAACTCTTGGAAGAAAACTCTGCTGACTTAGTTCAAGAAGCTTTGAAGAGATCAGTCCTTAACGGAAAGACAAAAAGAGGAACTCTTAATCTAGCATACATCGAAGGTATTTTAAGAAATTGGCAGTTGGACAATGTGCAGTCTGTTTCAGACATACGTAAGCCTAAACCGAACTATTCCACTGCACATTACAAACAATCCAACATACCAGATTGGACAAATGAAGAAGTTAAGAATGAGCAGACGGCAGAAGGGCAAGCTGTGCTAGCTGATTTGTATGCTCAGTTGGAGGCTATGGAAAATGGTGAGACTTAGACATGGCTTAAAGCAGGATAGACCGTTTATCAGATATGTAAAGGTCAGCTGTACTGGAATTGATATTTCTTACGGCAACGAGCGACAGGCTATGCGGTTCGCTAGTCGTGCGGCTGCTATACATGTTTCTAGGGCTTTGAAAGATTATGGGAATTTTTATTTGGTTGAGGAGGAATGATGGACGGTTATCTGAAACTAGACAAGATGTTGGATTGGCAAGTAGCGAATTATCCGCTACGTATGTCTGAAAAGGCCCGCTTGATGGCTTTGCCTGGTGATGAGTTTTTGTCGGAGCTGGATCGTATGGCCGAGGAATATCATCGGACGAGGTATGGGGGTAGTTGATGGTAGTGCCAGAAAAAGAGTACGCTCTCTACAAAGGCGACATGCTACTAGCAATTGGAACAGCGAAGGAGTTGGCTAAGGAATTTGATGTGAAGGTTGCGACGATTCATTTTTATAAGTCTCCGACTTATGTGAATAGGACTAGTGCTGAGAGGGGGAGGAGACTTGTTGAGGTTTGAGTTATTTAATGACCATTTTGAAAATGCGAAGCGGTACAACATTCCGAGGGCCCAGTTGATTATTGCTGATATACCGTATAACCTTGGAAATAATGCCTATGCCAGCGACCCTAGATGGTATAAGGACGGCGATAACGCCAATGGGGAAAGTAAGTTGGCAGGAAAGTCATTCTTTGATACAGATAATGATTTTAAGATTAATAATTTCTTTGATTTTTGCAGTCGGTTGCTGAAGAAGGAGCCTAAAGAAAAGGGTAAGGCACCAGCAATGATTGTTTTTCATGCATGGCAACAGCGAGATATGGTTATCGAGTGTGGGAAAAAGCATGGTTTTAATAATGCTTATCCGCTATATTTTACTAAGAAATCCAGTCCGCAAGTCTTGAAAGCAAACATGAAGATTGTGGGTGCGGTGGAAGAGGCTACGGTATTGTATCGTGATAAGCTTCCGAAATTTAATAATAACGGTGCTATGATACTCAATCATGCACCGTGGGAGAAGGATAGCTCTTACCCTGTTATCCATCCGACACAGAAGCCTATTCCTGTGCTGAAACGGTTGATTGAAATCTTTACGGATGAGGGCGACGTAGTGATTGACCCCGTAGCAGGTAGTGGCTCAACGCTAAGAGCGGCAATTGAGATGAACAGATCAGCATACGGATTTGAAATCAAGAAGGATTTTTACAAGAAGGCAAAGGAGCAGATGTTGTCTAGCTACCAACCCAGTTTATTTTGAGAGGGTGGAGCAGATGACTATATATGATTTTTTGGAGGGTAGTGAATGTTGACCAAAAATGAATTTTTCGAAAAACTGGAAAAAGCAAGAGCTAGTCAATTGGTGATTGAGGAATGTTTGTATGAAATCTTTGAAGGCTATAACTTAGTAGAAGTGCCTTTTAAAGCTGTTAATACTAATAACTTAGAAGAAGCAATTCAGTGCTACATCCATTATGGAGGCAAAAAATCCAATGGATATATCGGACGATGAAACGTTGCCGTTCTAACCATAAAAACAAAAAAATAAAAGCAGGGCGACTAGTTGAAATTTGAATTTATTTTATCAAATACAAAACACAAAAAAGAAATGTTGAATGCTAATGATAGACCACATTGGACACAGAAGGCTAAAATAACCGCCTATCTTCGTCAAATTGGGCGTTTAAAAGTATCCGATGGTAAATACACCACCTATACAAAAAAACGCCCATGTGGGCTTGTGGTGACGATTTACGCACCAACCAAAAGACGAATGGATCCACCAAACTTTTATCCAACCGTAAAAGCGCTGGTTGACGGTATGACGGATGCAGGTTTATGGACAGATGATAACCATGAAATCATTAAATACATGACGTTTGAATTTGGTGGTCTAAG
>NZ_JBMVJB010000052.1:0-6861 GCF_049893425.1 Streptococcus sp. VTCC 12886
GATTTTGTCTTCATAGCTCAATTTCATAAAAATAGCACCCCAAAAGTTAGATTTTTTCTGTCTAACTTTTGGGGTGCAGTTCATTCCAGGGTTGCCCCCTTAATTTGAATTTGATTCATCAATTCTGTTAATTCTTTATTATTTCGTCCTAATCGATCTAATTCAGTAACAATAACAATATCCCCTTCACGAATATAGTTAAGCATAGCTTGTAATTGTGGGCGTTCGACCGATTGACCGCTTAATTTGTCTGAAAAGACCTTAGAAACGCCCTGTAACGCTTGTAATTGCCGATCTAAGTTCTGTTCTTTGCTACTAACTCGTGCATACCCAATTTTAGCCATTTTCAACCAACCTCTAAAATTACTTCGCTTATTCTTTCAAAATTCTTATTCATGATAAGTCCTCAATATTTAATTTATAAGTGGTCTTTACCATCCAAGCACCATATCCCATTTTAATTAAACCATCCATAATAAATACAAATTCCAATTGATTTGAATAAAAAAATAAGCCTAAAAGTACATTAATACTAGTAAGATAACAAAAATTAATTGTGCTTGCCAATGTTTGTTTCCATTAGCTGGAATAAAAAACAAAAAATGAATCGCTACAAACAACAATAATAATAACCATAAAATATTTAAATTCCCAAGTAGATTTAGACATATAAAAATAGTGCCCCAACATGTTATTCCTAAAAATAAGAAAGCCATATTAACCCATTTTTTATTGTCAACTGATCTTTTGCCCTTTCGCAATTTTCTCATTAAAATTAGTTGAATAATAATTGCTATAACATATATAGAACCAAAAAGTATTGGCTTTTTATAGTTACCTCCTAACAAAGTAAACATAGCAATACCTATCACAAAAATAAAACCTCCTGAAATTGTTTGATTAGTAATTTTATCTTTCATCCTAAATTTTTCCTCCTATTATGCTCAATTTAAATGACCTACTATATAAAACTATTATACTGCAATTTCTGTATTAAGACAAATAAGTATACCTCATTGTCCGCTATCTTCCTTTATCTGTTGAGAACCCATGTATAGTACTTCAACTTCATAATATTCAAATCCTTCTTTGTAGAAATAAGGAGCTGGTGCTTTAGTTTTTGGAATAATCTGAAAATCGACCAATATTTTCAGTGTTCTTCTATTTCTAAGGAACATATCATCATAAGATACTGTTAAATAGAACCAAATATGATTGTTAATTTGTCCTTCTTTTAAAAACAGAAAGTTGGGTAAGGAAATAATAATATCTGCTGACTCGTCAACTAAAATCTCACCTAAAGATAAAGGAACACTTGTACCAATATACAAATGGCTGCTTTGGTCCCAGTCTACCTCTTTTATTTCTGCACAGTCTAGAGATACTTCAATAGCCTCTCCTCTTCCCTTATTTTGAAATATTAAATGAAAGTCACTAGTCTCTTCCATTTGCTTATAATAATAATTCTCCTTCTGCACTTTAAATTCATCACCGTTAAATGAATGATATGGGAATAAAATTTTAAGCTCACGCCTACCCATAAAACCATTATATTCAGTCTCAACTGATTTGAGCTTCAAAATAGGTTTATACTTAATTTCATCGTCTTTTCTGGCTTGTTTTGATTGATAATTTAACGTGACAATCAAACCTATTAATGTTATGAGCGCACCTAAAACAGCACCGTAAAAGGATAGCAAATCTCCTGCCGACCACTCTGCTACTAGAAAACGAGTAGAGTAGGTTTTAAAGGAAAAATTTATAAGGAATGGTATTACAAATAAAATTACAATGGCAATAATAACAATTTTCGTTATGTCTTTCTTTTTCATGGTAATAAAAACCCTTTGCTATTTTGTTAAATCTTCTTTGATTTCAATTTTACCATATAATCTCTGGTTTGTTCTTCTTGCTTCAGCATGCCGATCCAATTTTTCATACTGCGTAAAGTCTTTGATAATACTATCAAATTTTTCCTTCAGGGCTTTCCGTTCGATGGAAACTTCGACCACCTGCTTTTCAATCTCTTTAGGATTGACTGAAGAAGAAATATTGAGTTCCTCCAAAATCTGATAAGCGACCTTAGCATCTATTGGATTGTCAGAAGAAATATCTTCCAGCGCTGAAGCGATTTTGTTTAGGTGCTCGACTTTCTCATCTAAGCGGTTCAGTGATTCTTGCGTTTCTTCAATTTGTTCAAGGAAGCGGTCACGTAATTCATAGAATTGGTCTGATTCAGACACGCTATGACTAACAAGATAGTTATACTCTTTGACCAACAAATCTAGTTTAGAAATGTTTGGATTTTTGGTCAGGATATACTCACCACTTTCATAAGCAAGCTGATTGATAAGTGTTGACCCTCTCATGAATTTGTTGCTGGTGGAATTGTCAGGATTGATGAAATAGAAAAAGTCCGATTTCTTGATAAAAATATCAAAGCTCCCGTCCTCTTGCTTATCCACTAAGCGACTTGGAATTTTGACCGTTCCTTGATTAGCTATCCCATATTGCATCTGAAGATAGATGCCCGTGTCGGTTTCATGTTCCACCTGCCACGGTTCAATCTTAACCCTGATTTCGAAATCGTTAGCCTTCTCAGCCTGCTCTTTGTCATATTCATCCTTGATAGTTTCTAACGGATGGACGATTTCATTTTTAGCTATCCGCTCCTCAATCTGCTCCAAAGAATACCGACCCTTTTTGGATAAGGTACTGTCCCTTGTGTTCCTCTTTTGGTCTTTATCTAGTAATTTGTATTTGGCATATTTGCCCGAAAAATCAACCGCTAGATTCAGCACCTTTGCCTTCTCTTGAAAATCCGCTAGACTGATTGAGTGTTTTAGGAGAAATTCAAGACGGGACTTGATTTCTAACTTAAAGACATTCTCCTTCTGATAAGCAGAATATTCTTTGTGACCAAATGAATTTGTGTGTTCAAGGATTTTAGCACCTGCTAAATCCGCATACTTGTCAGAAATTTGTTCAAGGGCTTTCTTCGTTCCTTTCTGCCATCTGAATTTGTTCAAGGTAACTGAATTAGTAGAATTGATATAAATGTGATTGTGCAGATGCTCCTTATCCATGTGAGTCGCAATGACAAACTGATGACTACCACCTGTCAACTCCAAAGCGGTCTTTCGTCCTATCTCGTGAACCTGTTCAGGTGTCAGATTGTCTTCAGGAGAAAATGACTGAATAACGTGGTGTGCTAAAACATCGTTATTGACCAACTCCTCATTATTGATAGGTCTACCCTTTTCCAAATTGGCAAGTTGCTTTAACATCATAAATTCAGAGTAGGCGGATTCAACATCAATGACTAAATTTCCTGAAACCAGCTGGGACACAAATTGACCATTTACCATTTTAACAGGAAAGTTCATTTTAGAATCAATCAATTCAGCTCCAATTGTTTTAGCTCCATCTTCAATATACTTGAGACCGTCTGACAATTTATTGACGGATTTTATTTGTTTGACTTTGGTAACAACCAATCCATTCACTCCCTTCATTCTTTCAGAACTCTTTTAATGATAGCAACTTCCTTGTCAAAGTTTTCATCCATCAGTCGCTTAACTTCCAAAAGTGATGCCTGTAAAGATTGATAATTTTCAAGACTAACCTCTTCATTAGTATTGACGTATTTGGCAAGTTGGTTGATATTTGTTCCAATCCGATTGATTTCAGTTCGCAATTTGACCAGTTCAGAGTAATCAACTGTTACCACTTCACCTGTCAAAAGCATATAACGGGCGTAGGTGTTAAAATTCTTAAAGCCGTGAAGTGTCATCCGTTCTTTTATCAACTCATTTTCTCGTGGAGTTACTCTAAATTTTCGCTGTATTTCACGGTAGCGCTTTTCTTCCATCATTGATTTTCACCTCATCATTTTTTCTTGACATCCTGCCTAGTCCCCTCTATACTTTTCAAACTGGCAAGCATTGTCGCTATTCAGTGCTTGCTCTAAGGATATTCTTCCGTATGCCATTATCTTACCTCACCAACTTTCAGCATCATCCCACCTTGTTCAGGAAACTTAATTAAGTTATACTCTTCAAGTTCCTTCAAAGATTCAACTACTTTTTCACGTGACCATCCTGTATCATTCATCAATGACACAATAACCATATTTCTTGATTGTCTTTGTTTAGCACGCATTTTTTTATGATTTGATTTCATAATTGAACCTCCGAGAGTTAGTATGAGAAAAAACAAAAGAGAACGCTTTTCACGTTCTCTCAATGTTATTTATTCATTTCTCCCAATTCAGGACACATACTCTTATATCTCGAGTGCTATTTGTTGCTTCTTTTGGGGTGTTGTATCTTCACTAAACTTGGCCAAAACCGCATCTATCTCCTCAATCTCTACTTCTTTTTCAACCAAGGGAGCTAAAACATCATACTTAGACTTTACAAGCTGATAGTCCTCTTCCTTTGGAAAGACTTTTTCAACTTCTACTTTGGCTACTCGTAGCTTATCTTTTAAATCCTTTACCAGCTCTTGCGTCTTTTCTTGGTCATCTATAATATGGTCAATGGCATTACTAATCCGTTGAATGGTTCCCACGTCTGATTTCAAATCAAGGGCAACAGTATACTGATTATCTCCTACAATCATTAAAGAGACAGTCTCTGGCATGGGCTCACTAGGAGCTCGTGTTGTCATTTTCAAATCAAATCCTCTAAAGTTGGCCAGAGTCCGAACTTCCTTAGTTTCTGAGCGGTTATAGGTAATGAGTTTTCGCAGATAGTCCCCAGCTTCAGCACGATTATCCATTGCTTGATTGTCAAATCGCATGACAAAATCTTGCGACTTTGTTGCCAAAGATTGGGCAATATCCTTATCATATTGACTCAACCGTTTTTCCATGATAGGGAGGTGCTTCTCGCTATAGGAAATGGTATGGCGATACTCGTCTTTGGAGCGATTAAAGGCTCGTTTTTGATTCTCTAAAACTGTCAGTTCATTTTCCAACTCCATTTTGAGTTTGAGATAAGGATTACCTGTCGCTAAAGCCTTAAAGTCTGAAGCAGTCATGGTTTGTTCATCAATGTCTTCTGCCGACCGTACGGGATCTTTAGAGGTCATGATTTGCGTGATGTACTTGAGCTTATTCTCCTGAGTTTGCCAGAGGTAGTTGTCGAAGCTCCCTTTCGTAATGTAATGGTAAATATCTACCTCTTGGTGCATATTGCCTTGACGAATTAACCTACCGTTTCGCTGCACAATATCAGAGGGACGCCAGGGAACATCTAAGTGGTGGACTGCTTTCATGCGTGATTGCACGTTTAGACCAGTCCCACCTTTTTCCGTAGAAGCCATAAGAATCCTAACTTCTCCACTATTGACCTTGCGTGACAGAGAGTTTTTCTTGTCATCCGTATTAGCGTCATGGACAAAGGCAATTGCTTCTTTGGGAATCCCTCTATCCACTAAGAGGTCTTTCAATTCATTGTAAACGTCAAAGCCCTCTTCCTTATTCTTAGGCGTTCCAATATCTGAGAAAATCATCTGGGTAGCTTTATCATCTTCTCCCTCACGGTAAATGCGTTCCACGTTATCCACTACTTGAAGAATCTTCTGATTGTCCGATAAGGTATAGGCTGGGTCAATGAGACGCATGTCAATAGCTAGTTTTCTAGCTTCCCCAGTTATCTTTAACATGTTATCGACACTAGGGTCAACGCTACCTGACTTAATGGCGTCTGAACGGTCAACCAGTTCTTCTAAATAGTATTTCTGAGCTTTCGTTAACTCGCTTTCCACCGCAATAATCTTAGCTTCAGGTACAGGTATGTCAAGCATGTCTGCGGTCTGAATATCGGCGGTTTCCTTGTAAATCCGCATAAGTTCAGGCAAATTGACAAATTTCTTGAACCGTTTCTTAGGTTGGTACTTATCACCTGTCGGGGCTAGTTCCATAGAGTTTTCAATATTCCCAAAAGCCCCAACCCAGGAGTCAAAATTGGACACCTGGTATCGCTCTAAAACATCAGGTTGAATGTAATTCATCATGGTGAAAAGTTCACTAATGGAGTTTGAGACTGGCGTTCCTGTCGCAAAGACCACATTACGATAGTCGTGTTCTCCTTGAACCTGTCTGACCTTCATTTCCATATCCACGTTCTTTTTAGAAGTCGTGTTGGTAATTCCAGCCACATTCCCAAGGCCTGTAATGGGTCTGATATTCTTAAAATGGTGAGCTTCGTCCACAAAGAGAAAATCAATGCCAAGGTTTTCAAATTCAATAAAGGTATCACGTTCCAACTTTTGAAGTTCTTCCAATTGGTGCTCTAAGCCCTTAATAGAACGCTCTGCTTCTTTAACAGTATAATCACTATCACTACCTTGCTTGATGTCACGAAGTTGTTGTAACTTATCTTGAATATAGGCCACTTGCTTTTCATGACTCATGGGAATTTTTTCAAACTGGGAATCCCCAATGACAATGGCATCGTAGTCCCCTGTGATAATCCGTGAGACAAACTGCTTGCGTTTGGCTTTCGCAAAATCTTTCTTGGTCGTCACATAGACATTCTTGGTTGGGAAGAACTTCATGATTTCTTGGCCAAACTGAGCGGTCAGACTTGATGGCACCACATAAAGAGGCTTATGCACCATACCCAATTCTTTCAGTTTGAATCCTGCCCCAAGCATGGTTAAGGTCTTACCTGAACCCACTTCATGAGCTAGAAGCGCTCGTTTTTCTTCTACAATGCGTTGAATGGCATTCCTTTGGTGAGGGCGTAAGGAAATATTCTGGGCAAGCCCATCAATGGTTAAATGGCTGCCATCATAAACTTTTGAGACTGTACGATTATAAAGGCTATTATAGGTCTCTTCAATCATCTGTTG
>NZ_JBMVJB010000053.1:0-6722 GCF_049893425.1 Streptococcus sp. VTCC 12886
ACACCTTATGCTGCACGATGTCGTGCAGCGTAAGAAATTTTATACACTAGTGTTACAAAAATGCTTGACTAGGTCACCTCCTTATACCCCTGAGATGAATCCGATAGAGCAAGTTTGGGCCGAGATACGTAAGCGTGGGTTTAAAAATAGAGTCTTTAAGACATTAGATGAAGTAATAGATAAGCTACAATCTGTTATTCAAGTTCTCCATTGGAGTGACTTGAAAACGATTGTTCAGCGAAAGTGGACTTCCGCTATTTTTGATTTTGGATGAGTATTAAATATTATTCCCATTTTCTGAAAAAGATATTTTCTTCATTCATATGATGTGAGTCTGGGAAAAAAATTCGACGTTTATGTAGTTATAAAGGAGTCAAAATAATTGAAAGATATTTGACAAATACGTTAATCTCAAAAACTAATTTGGAAATCACCATTTTGGGGCAGAGGTCTATTATATAAGTACAGTTGGATTAATGAAGCCATAATTAAAAATATACCTAGGAACAATACAAACATGACTTTGTACTAGATAAATTGAACGTAAAAGAAGATGAAGAGCTCTTTAAAAATAACAGTAAGTAATGCTACTGCCTCTTTTAGGAGTAAGTAACAGAATAATAACAGTTAGCTTAAACAAAGTGAAAGCCAGCGTCTTAAGGCACTGGCTGGTAATGTAGCTTATAGCCACTATTCAAACCACCCGTAATACAGGTAGTCATGATCTTTCTGAAGTTTTTGCCCAACCTCAGACAAAATTGTCTTAATAAATTAGTGATTAAACAATGGTCCGCTAAGATTGAATTCAAAATTTTCAACATCAACTAAACCAACAACTTCATCACTTTGATATAATTCCATCAAAAACTTTGCCATCTCTTCGCATGTATGATACCTATCAAAATGCTCATCATAATCGTATTCTTTCGAATTTGTAGCAACTTGACCGAATTCCGTTTTTGTAGCAGCTGGGGCTAAAACCTTAGCTTTTAATTGATTTTGATTTGCCTGTAGTTCCAATGCTAGACCTTCTGTAAAAGCACTGACATAAAATTTACTCGCACAATATGTAACTGCATTTGGAACCATCATGTAACCGCCTCTAGACGATAAGTTAATCAATTGAGCACCTTTACTATCTTTATAATCTCTCACATATAGAGTTGATAAAATTGTTAAGGCTTCAATGTTTAAATGAATTAACATCATCATTTTTTCTAAATCTTGAGTTTCAACCTTATCATAATTTCCAAAACCAGCATTATTTATTAAAGTAGTAATGTGATATTTTTTTAAACTTTCATAAAGAGCAAAAACATTACTGGATTTCGATAAATCAACAACTTTAATAACAACATCTAAATCCGGATAATGGTCCAAAATCTCTTGCTTCAATTTTTCTAGTCGTTCTTGACGCCGAGCAATTAAAATAAGATTCGTTCCTAATTTTGCAAATTGTCTTGCTACCTCCGCTCCTATACCAGAACTAGCCCCAGTAATACAAGTATAATTCTTTATTTGTTCCACACTATTTCTCCTTTAAAAATTGCTATTTTCATTTTTTATAAGAGTGGCTACCCCCATTCCTCCACCTATACACAGAGAAGCGACTCCATAATTAACTTTATTTTCAATCAACTCATATATTAGAGTGGTCAGTATTCTGCTTCCTGAAGCTCCAACTGGATGCCCTAAAGCAATAGCTCCACCTTTAGGATTAACCTTGCCCATTTCATTGATTCCCAATTGCCTTATGGAAGCTATCGATTGTGCAGCGAATGCTTCATTCAATTCAAAAATATCAATGTCATTTACATCCATGTTTTGTTGAATTAACAATTTCTTTACAGCAATTTCTGGTCCCATCCCCATTAATTGAGGTTCTAAGCCTACTAACGAAGAATCTATCCATTCTGCTAAAGGAGTTAATTTGTAATTTTGAAGAACTTTTTCTGAAACTAGCATAAGGATAGAAGCACCATCATTTATGCTTGACGAGTTTCCAGCGGTGACTACTCCTGACTCTTTAAAAGCACTTCTTAGCTTTGCTAATTTTTCAATATTTGTATCAGGACGAATATTTTCATCAATCTCAATTATGGACCTTACTCTACTATTTTCCACTACAATATAAAATAATGTTCTCAGACGAGGTACCTAAATTTGTCAATTTAAATTTCATTAATTTTTTCCCTTTCATTAAATACTTCTTTTGCCACTTCAACAGCATTTAGAACTTTTGGAAAACCAACATATGGGATACATTGGATAAATGTTTCAAGAATTTTTTCCTGACTTAGACCAACATTTAAAGCTCCATTAATATGAACTTTAAGTTGAGGTCGTGTTCCACCCTGAGATAACAAACTTGTAATAGTAATCATTTCTCGCTGTTTTAGGTCAAGTGATTTACGATTGTAAATTTCTCCAAAAACAAATTCTAAAATATAATTTCCAATATCTTCTGCTACTCCATCGAGGGCTTTTATGACTTCATCGCCAACTTCTCCATCTATGGTCTTCAGGTACTTTAAACCAATTTTTCGTCTTTCCTCCTCATCCATATGGTATTACCTCCTTCCCTAGCTTTTTATCAAATTCCTTTGATGCTTTGTATTTTACATAGTAAAGTGCACTTTATGTCAAGAGAAAACTATAAATTTTTT
Organism: Streptococcus sp. VTCC 12886; assembly: GCF_049893425.1. Classification (NCBI taxonomy): domain Bacteria; kingdom Bacillati; phylum Bacillota; class Bacilli; order Lactobacillales; family Streptococcaceae; genus Streptococcus; species Streptococcus sp. VTCC 12886. Next base: position 2,667 of record NZ_JBMVJB010000053.1, read on the forward strand.
AAAAATTATGCTAAAATAATCAAAAAATAAAGGAGTGAAGTATTATGACTCACTATTCTATTGGAGAATTTGCTAAAAAAACTGGACTTTCTGTTCCAACTCTTCGATACTATGAACAAGAAAAATTAATTTACTCACATAGAGAAGAAAATAATCGTAGATACTATGATGATTCTGATATTGCATGGACTCAATTCATCATTAGATTAAAAAAAACTGGAATGTCTATTAAAAATATGCAAGAATATGCTTACCTAAGATACAAAGGAGACTCCACAATTCCTCAACGCCTTAGGCTACTATTTTTTCAACTTGATGAACTTCATGAGCAACAATCTAAAATTAACCAACATATTGATTTTCTTGAAAACAAAATTAAAACTTATTTAGGATTAAATTAATAAACATCCGTTATATTAGGTAACCAAGCATATGAGCTTTTACGCTCATACTATATTCCTTTTGACTGGTTTCAAGCATAACTGGATAAGTCGTAAAATAACTTTCACTCTAATTTTGAGTGTCCAAAGGTTTCGTCAGCGTAAATATTCGATTTCAAACTATTCTAGACTTGATGGAACTGTTTCGATTAATTTTCTCAATCGAATCATTTAAATTATAAGTATTACAAATGGTTTGGTGCAATGCGCAAGGAAAACTTTCAATCTGAAAGAGCATGTTTGATAATGGTCTAAGACCATAAAATGGTTCATATTCTAAAAACTTTGAGCAAAACTTTGCAGTTGCAACAAAAACTAGGTACTCTGAGAACTAATCAAGAAAAAGATTATGGTGGATTCTGCGGTAGGTCTGACACCCTTCTTGAAGCACCCCATAGGTAGCTAGCGATAATGACAATATTGATTTCCCGTTGTAATTTGATATATTTGTTACACCTCATTTTACAACAGGGCAAACTATTTCTTTGTATTTTGAGTTAATATTTTGTGATACTAATTTTATTTTCTTATTATTCAGTACATTCACAAATGTTTCCAAGCTTTTTACGAGTGCTTCATACCTATCAATATCATTACCGAGTTTCTGTTGTAACATATATTTTTCTTCAGTCACTTGTTCTAATGTGCTTGATTCTGTTAAGTTCAGTTTTAAAAATTCATACCTAGCTAGTTTTCTACTACTCGGTTCTTCACTCTTTAGGTTGATAAGCACTTCCGCCATCTTGTTTAAGGTGGCGATTTTTTCATTTGTTTGAGTCAGTTTGATGTCTAGCTCTGCTATTTCTGCAACCAGTTCGTCTTTAACGTCCTGGTATTTTTTGTCTGTCTCGGTTAGCTCAATCAAGATGTTAATCTCAGAAATTTTTTCTTGAAGTCTTTCAACAGTCGGTCGTCTGTATGGTATCGCTCGACTATCGTTGGTTAGCTGTCTAATCAAGGTTCGCCCTTTAATATACTGATTCTTATCCGAATATTCTTTGTTATAGACAAAATATGAGGTTGTCTCACGGATATAGACTTTATATTTTGTCTGATTCTCTTCTTCAAGAATATCTAATTGATAGTTGGGAATGAAAATATGACCGCTCTGCTTTACACCAAAAAATACCTTGATATAAACGCCCTCATCAACTAACTCCTCAATTTGATGTTCTGCAAGTTCCACTTCAAATTCGTGAACGGCATCTCGTTTTTCCTTAAATGTCTCAAAGGCTTCCTCAATCTCTTCAGTGGATACCTTATCCTTATCTCGTTCTTCTTGAAAAGCATGGTACTGTTCCTTTAAATTCTCTAATCCTTCTGAATCCCCGACTTCCTTATTTTTAAAGTAATCTTGAAAAAAATTGACATCATATAATTTCTTATCACTTATTTTTTTATGACTCAGACTGAATTGCTTTCCACTTTCTTCAAGTATAAAGACAACATTTTTTTGTTTCAAGTCAATGGTTAGATTCAATTCTTTCACTTTTATCAGTAACTCTTCCAAAGAATTAACACGGTTCAACAAAAATTCTAAACGACTTTCAATCTCTTGCTTGGCAAAATGTGTACGAAAAAATTCTTCATCATATAAATCTCGTTTACTGAGTTGGCGTCCTCGAATTGGTTTTGTCATTGCTCTATCCGTCATCATAAAGCGACTATGCTTCTGGCTAAAATCGATGTGAACATGCAACTGCACCGCTTTTTCCAAAAAATCATCAAAGGACTTTGACTGCTGCATCAAAAAATAAAGACGTTGCTTCAATTCAAATTTATGACTAGACTGCCTATATTTTTGATAGTCACGGTAAGAGAAACGCTTTTCAATAATTTTTGCCCCCGCCATTTTAGAAATACGGTCTGAAATCATACGTAAATTTCGTTCCAAGGCATAATTCCATATCAACTTTTTATCTGAATTACGGTCAATGGCGTTGATTAGGATGTGATTATGAACATGATCTTTGTCTGTATGAGTCGCTACGATAAACTTAAAGCGACCTCCTGTTAATTCCATCATGGTATCATAACCAATGCGGTTAATTTCTTCAGGTGTCAGATTATCTTCAGGAGAAAATGATTGAATGAGGTGATGAGCATGAATAGTTTGTTGGTGTTTTTCTTGTCGGTCGTTTCTTGATTCGTATAGTTTATCATTGTTGGTAAAATTAACATTGTACATTTCAACCATTTCTTCATAGTTAAGAAAGTCTAAGTAATTGCTCATGCCAAAATCAGATACCAATTTCAGATTGTCCGTTTTATCTGGGTTGAGAATGTACTTAATCAAACGCCTACGGTATTTTTTTCCGTGTGTCGCAAAGTGCTTAGTGACTACCATAAAACTCCTTCAGTCTTTTCACTTCCACTTGAAATTCTTTCTCTACGCTAGTAATTAACTCACTAACTCCCTTACTCAATTCTTGTAACTGTTCCTGAGAAATCAAATGGCTTTGATTGATGGCACGCGCAATTTGATTAATGTTATTTCCAATCCGTCTCAATTCAAACACTAACTGCTCATAGGTATCAGTGTTAATCGTGACAATAGACATATTGGGATTAAGCAGAACTTTTCTAGCATATACTGAGAAATTTCGACAGTGACTCTTAGCAATCCGTTCATTCAATTGGTGTAATTCTGAATCTGTTAGAAATACTTTTTTGAGATTGGTACGATAACGATAAACCATAGTAGCCCCCTATCTCATATATTTTTCACGAAACTCACGACTGAGTGGCTGTAGTTGATTGACTTCCGAAATCAATTCTTGAACGCAGGTCAATAAGATTGAAACGTGCTCTTGAGTCACTTGGTGATTTTCTCTAGCGACAACTAGAACTTCATGCACATCTCGACTGATCTGTTCAAACTTTTGAGACTGCCAAAGGGAAAACCATTCTTTGGCAGCTAACTGTTTGTCATCAGTCATCAAAATTTTATCCCTGACGAATGGTGAAAAGTGACGATAATTATCAACCTTCATCATTTTTTCAATCTGTTTTAACTCATCTGTGGTTAGATTTACCTCTTTTCGAATGTCACGGTACTGTTCAGACATCTCTTTCCCTCACTTTCATCCTTTCTCGGATAAACCCCGACCCCGTGTGTCATACGAGAAATTTCTTAAAGTCCTTGTTCGGTCTTTGCGAGCTCAGGCATTGTGGTCACAATACCCAAAAAATCTTATCGCCAGCCGGCCAAAACTTTTCAATTTTGACAGCTAACGATAGGATAACTTGGTGGCTTCGCCCCCAACCCCCCCAGTAGAAAATCAAGACTTGATTTTCTTAGGAATGATATAAGGATAACAAGGATGATTTGGAAAAGTTATCACAGAATTGAAAATGGGAGTAAGAAAAAGAGAGCCTGGGCTCTCAATTTCTATATATGGGAACCTCTAAAAACATCAGTAGAGCATCTAGAGCATCAAATTTATCTTTCATCTACAGTTTATTTCTTGTAAATTTTTGTTTGTGAGTCTTACTCAAGGCTATTTCCCAATTTTTGGGCGCACTAAGCCCATGATTTTAACCCTAGTCGTTTAATCTGTTCAAATCGAAAGATGTTATAGAGGAGGTTGGTTAAGGTCACATTTGTCTTTGCCCT
>NZ_JBMVJB010000054.1:0-6087 GCF_049893425.1 Streptococcus sp. VTCC 12886
TAAAGAAAGAGAGAGCGAAGTTCGTCCTCTCTAGGTGTTAGCTTTTCATCTACCCACTACAGTTGACAAAGAGCCGATTTTTTCTGTCTAACTTTTGGGGTGCGGTTCAGACTAGGGTCATGATTTTTGTTCCTCTCAGAGCCCTAATAAACCGATAAATTAAAAAAGCAACAATCAATATGTCCAAACTATTGACAAGAACCCTCAGCGGACTATCAAAAAGTGACCGCCAAAAATCAACGTCAATGGACGAAAGTAATCCCATACTTATCACACTTTCTTTTAATTTTTTAACAGTTTCAATTATACCATGAATTCAAACTATTTTGAGGCTACAATCACTACTTTTTATGATAAAATAAAACCATGACTATAAAAACTACTATGGGTATCTTGGCAGGTAAAGCTAGTCACTTTGTTCTCTCAAAATTGGGACGTGGCTCAACCCTCCCAGGAAAAATCGCCCTTAAATTTGATAAGGATATTTTAGACACACTAGCTAAAGATTATGAAATCGTCGTTGTCACTGGTACCAACGGTAAAACTCTGACAACCGCTTTGACAGTCGGTATTCTAAAAGAAGCTTACGGTGAAATTGTAACTAACCCTAGTGGAGCCAACATGATCACTGGGATTACTTCCACCTTTCTAACTGCTAAAAGAGCTAAATCTGGTAAGAAAATCGCTGTCTTGGAGATTGATGAAGCCAGCCTTCCAAAAATCACTGAGTATATCACTCCAAGTCTTTTTGTCTTCACAAATATTTTCCGTGACCAAATGGACCGTTACGGTGAAATTTACACCACTTATCAGATGATTTTAGATGGTGCTGCTAAGGCGCCAGCGGCAACTATTTTGGCTAACGGGGACAGTCCTCTTTTTAATTCTAAAGAGCTGGTCAATCCCGTGCGTTTCTACGGTTTTGATACTGAAAAACATGCGCCAGAGCTTACACACTATAATACTGAAGGAATTGTGTGTCCTAAGTGCGAGAGCATTCTTCAGTATCGCCTTAATACTTACGCTAACTTGGGTGACTATGTGTGCCTTAACTGTGACTTCCACCGTCCAGAATTAGATTATAAGCTAACACAGCTGACAAAAATCACCAACACCACTTCTGAATTTATCATTGACGGTCAAGATTACAAGATTAACATTGGGGGGCTCTACAACATCTATAATGCCCTCGCTGCCGTTTCTGTCGCTGAATTCTTCGGTGTTGCACCAGAGCAAATCAAAGCTGGTTTTGATAAGAGTCGTGCTGTCTTTGGACGCCAAGAAACCTTTAAAATTGGTGATAAATCATGTACTCTCGTACTGATTAAGAATCCAGTTGGAGCTAGCCAAGCTCTGGATATGATTAAACTTGCAGACTATCCATTTAGCTTGTCAGTCCTTCTTAATGCCAACTATGCTGACGGTATTGACACCAGCTGGATTTGGGATGCCAACTTTGAAAGCATTCTCGATATGGATATTCCTGAAATTAATGCTGGTGGTGTCCGTCACTCTGAAATTGCCCGTCGTCTGCGTGTAACTGGCTATCCAGAGGACAAAATTACACAAGCAGAAAAACTCGAAGATATTATGACCCTAATTGAAAAGCAAGACTGCGACCATGCCTATATCTTAGCGACCTATACTGCCATGCTTGAATTCCGTGATATTCTGGCCCAACGTCATGCTGTCGGAAAGGGGATGAACTAATGACTTATACTTCTCTCGAATCGCCAGAAAATCGTGACTACACCTATAACCTAAATGTTGCCCACCTTTACGGTAATCTTCTCAATACTTATGGTGACAATGGTAATGTCCTTATGATGAAATACGTGGGGGAAAAGCTTGGTGCTAAGATGACCTTCGATATCGTTTCAGTTGGTGACGACTTCGACAATGAGCTCTACGACATAGTCTTCTTTGGAGGAGGTCAAGACTACGAACAATCCATCGTTGCCAAAGATCTCCCGTCAAAACGTGACGCTATTGATCAATACATTCAAGATAACAAAGTCATCTTAGCAATTTGTGGTGGTTTTCAACTTCTCGGACAATATTACATCCAAGCCAACGGTGTCCGCATTGATGGTATTGGTGTTATGGGCCACTTATACCCTTAATCAGGAAAATAACCGTTACATCGGTGACATCAAGATTCATAACGAAGAATTCAATGAAACCTATTATGGTTTTGAAAATCACCAAGGTCGCACCTTCCTTTCTGATGATCAAAAACCACTTGGTAAAGTGGTCTACGGTAACGGTAATAATAAGGAAGATGGTACTGAAGGTGTCCACTATAAAAACGTTTATGGTAGCTACTTCCATGGTCCGATTCTTTCTCGTAATGCTAACCTTGCTTACCGCTTGGTAACAACTGCCCTTCGTAACAAATATGGTCAGGATATTCAATTACCAAGTTATGATGACATACTCTCAAGCGAGATAGCTGAAGAGTATGCAGATACTAAATCAAAAGCTGAATTCGAGAAATAATTCTTTTAAACAAAAAAGTGAACCCTGGAGGGTCACTTTTTTTGTCGTATTTACATCCAAAGATGTCTTTTTTTCATCTTATCTTCAATTTTACGATTATCAATCCTGAAAATAGCAATCATATCAAACAAGAGCCAGGTTCTTTTTGGATAGACAATGTATTTTGGAGACCAAATTGGAGAGAATTTTTCTTTGTAACGGTACAGTCCACTAAAAGAGTAAAAACGCTGAGCAAAAACATAAACTAAATTGGCAACCTTTTCCTCTATAAAACTATCTTCTTCAGTACCTACGTTAGCTAGGGGAGCCATCCCCATATCAAAGTATTGCTTACCTTCTGCTTTGAAGTATTGGAAGAGTTTGACAAAAAGGTAGTCCATGATGCCTTCAGGAGCCTTTTTAAAGTCATAACGCATAAGATCAATGGTTGCCACCCGTTTATTTTGGGTTGGCATGATATTAGCGAAGGCCACAATTTCTCCTTCTTTACTCTCAACGATAGCAATCGGTGCTTGTTGTAAATAGGCTTCATCAAAGAAACCAAGAGAGAAACCTTTCTCCTTACGACCGTTAAGCCATATATCTGAGACTGTCTTCATTTCCTGCATCTGAGTCTCCGAAAATGGAGGATTAAGTAATTTAAACTGGAAGCCTGCTTTTTCCACACGATTGGTTGGTTTACGGAACTTCTTACCATGCTTACCATCAATAGAAAATGTCGTCAAATCAACCATAGCATTTTCTCCAAATTTCATGAAGTCAAAGCCATAATCATGAAGCATAAGGATCACTCTCTCATCTGCCTCATAAAATAAAGCCTGTAAATTCCAATCAGATAAGTTTTTCAAGAAAGCTTCCCAAGCCGGACGATAATATTTTTCATTACCAATAGGATTGCCCATAATCACACACTTGTTACTGATTTGTGCAAATTGAAAAACTACCTGATCTTGTCCATCGACACGATACCAAAAGAGGCGTTTATCATGTAAATAAGCTAGAGCACTTTCTGATGCGCCCCCATATTTCTCAAGAAGTGCTGTAAAACGCTCATTATCCATGCTTTGACCAAAATGCTTACGAGGCGCCAAAACTCTCAATACAAGCCAAACAACGGTTGCAATGATTACCGATGCCAGTAAAATATCAAACCAAATACGAACAAAATGTCCAAGAATATCTCGGTTCCTAGGTGGTAACAAATGAGACCAAAAACCACTACCACCCAGAACAAGGAGAACCAAAATGGTAAAGGCTAAAAAAAGAAAATCCTTGGTTTTGTCTTCCCAGCTATAAACAAAATAGTGATGATTCAATCTTTTCCTGATAAGTAACATAAGTATCATAGAAAGCACAATCATGAAAGACATGGTCCAGGAAGTACCATTGAGATTAACGTAAATCAAAGTCAAGACGAAGGTAAGCAAGGATAAAATAAAAGCTCCCTTAACGCGTCGCCTGATGAGGCGAGCCATGAAAACAAAGAGGGTTCCAAATAAAATACTTGGAAACTGCCAGATCAACTGTTCCTGAATAGGATCGAAACGGCTAATGAAGTAAACATTTGCCAAGCTTTCTGGGATTAGGGCAGATAAAATCAAGAAGATTCCTAAAAAACGTAACAAATAAACAAGGATAAGATGGAAACTTCCACCAAATACTCGTGAAGGAATATTGAAGTATTTATCATTGATGTGACCTCCCATGTGTTTGAAAAAGAAGACAACACCTAATAAAAATGGAATGATGTAGTAGGTTAGACGAAAGAGCAATAGTAGACTGACCGCAAGAGCATTGCTGACACCCATAGACGTCAGACCACTAATCACAATCAAATCAAAACTACCAATCCCACCTGGAATCATGGAAAAGATACCAATGATAACCGCTAGAAAATATAGAGGAATCAGATTATAAAGAGGAACATGTAGACCTATTAAATAAGCCACACTCAGAAAACTCACAAGAGCTGTGCCCCATTCAGCAGTCGATACTAAAATAAGGCTTAGTCTCGTTTTCAAAGGGACTTGCCCAAAATAAGGCAATTTTTCGCGACTTGAGACAAAGAAAATAAAAGGTAGGTATAAAAAGATTCCTAGTAAAAGTAACCAATATTTTCTCAAGTCAGGACTTAGAGGGAAAAACCAAAAGGTAGCAAACACCAAGCCACTTAGGAGCGACAAGCCCGACATGAAGTAAGGCAATAAACGTGATAGTGCCTTAACACCAGACTTTTCCTGCCCATCTTCAGAATAAAAGGAATACCTCAAGCCCACGTCAACTAAACCGGCAAAACCAGCCAAGTTATTAATGGTATTGACAGCCCAACTCGTTTCTAGTATATAGGATTTGGAATAATCCGTCTCTAGCTCCTTATTCAAGATAAGGTCATAAAAGAGCATGGGTAACACAGCAACTAAACCTATCACTACCATCAAAGCAAGATGCCAAATTGACAGACCTGATAAAGCTGACTTCAGCGATTCTAAAGTGATCGTTCGTTTTAAATGAATCAACTCTACAACAACAAGAACCGCAATAGAAATAAAGAAGACAGATTTAATGGCAGTTTTTAAAGGTTGAAGTCTCTCTATAAGTCGCTTCATGCCACCACCTCTTTTCGACTAATTCTAACTAACTCACGGATCATTTGATTAAAAACCTTGTAGTTTTGTTGGGCTAAACGGTGTCCTTGTCGACGCTCGACATAGAGCTTATGAATTGGAAAGAGGTTCGAAATCTCCCTTGAATGACTAATACTAATGACATCTCTTTGTCCCATAACTACCCAAACAGGATAGGATGCCTGATGTAGTCGTTCCCTATCCAGCGGCAAATCATGTAGCATGAGCTCCGTTACCTGAGCCAAGATATCCATTTTAGATGAAAATGGTGATAAGGCTTTTAGGCAATAATACTGTATATAAGCCAGACATCTTGAACGTCTGGTCAATCCTTTAAAAGTCATATTCCCCGCATTAAGCAAGAGCCCTGCAATCCGATCATGAAAGCGACTGGCATAAACCATAGCTAGATTAGCCCCATCACTGTGACCAACAAATAGAGCCTTTTTGATATTTAAAAATTGCAAAATCTCCTCCAAATCGGCAGCCATCTGTTCAAAGGTCATCTTAGCACTCTGACGACTGGATCTGCCCTGATTACGACTATCAATGAAAATTAAACGATAGTCTCGATATAGAATTCCTTGCTTACCAAAGTAGTTTCCTGATGAATTATTGCCATGCAAGAAGACAATTGGAAATCCTTTACCGAGGTCACGATAATAGATGATTTGACCATCTTTCACTTTGAATTCCATAATATTACCTACCTTTTCACTAACGCATTCTTATACGATAATTAGTCTTATAAGGCATTGGGTCCGATACCATAAAACAAAGTGATCAGACCCTCTCATTTCATTATAACATTTCTATTTAGCAAAACTCAGAATATTAGTACATTTTCTGCAAAAAAGAAAAAGCCTTTTCAGACTTCTCCTATTATTAAGGCTCTATAATTTCTGTAGTGGGTAAATCCACTGTAGAGATTATGGAGCCTTTTTTAGTGTAGAAAAAAAGTCCC
>NZ_JBMVJB010000055.1:0-6050 GCF_049893425.1 Streptococcus sp. VTCC 12886
GTTCGGCTGAATTTCATCAAAATCAGCTTGAATCTATCTGTGTTTTTTATTTACTGGCTAGTTTTTGCCCAGCCTCTAGGTGTTAGCTTTTCATCTACCCACTACAGTTGACAAAGAGCCCACAAGAAAAGCGAGTTTCACTAAGAAACCCGCTCTTTTATTATCCAATTTTTGTAATATTGGTTGCTTGAAGACCACGTTGGCCTTGCTCCACTTCAAAATTCACTTTTTGACCATCTTCCAAAGATTTGAAACCATTAGACTGAATTTCAGAAAAGTGTGCAAATACATCTGGTCCACTTTCTTGTGAAATAAAACCAAATCCTTTTTCTGCATTAAACCATTTGACTGTACCTTGTACCATTTTTGTTACCTCTTTTTATTTATTTGTAAAACGAATCAAGAGAAAAACAAAAGATGAAACTGATACTTAAACTCTAAACTTATTTACATTATCTATTTTAACAGGATAATCATCATTTGTCAACAATAAAAGTTGATTATTTGATAAACTTCATCATTTCACTTCCACGGATTATAAAATCTCCCCTGATTTGCAATAAAGAGGGTAATGGTAATGCCTATGAGGAAGAAAATGATAATTAAGACGATGTAATCCATTTGTTTCAGAGGCTGGTAGGTGTACCAGGTTCTCTTTTTATTTTTTCCAAAGCGCCGTAATTCCATCGCAGTTGATATGGTATCAATTCGTTCCAAAGAACTGAAAATCAATGGGATTACAAGTGATAAATTCCCTTTTATCCGATCCACTAATCTCCCTTTTTTAGACAACTCTAGACCCCGTGCCTCTTGTGACATCCGAATCGTATAAAATTCTTCTTGGATATCTGGAATATACCTCATAGTCAGATTTACTGCATAAGCGACTTTATATGAAACCCCAATTTTATTCAAACTTGATGCAAACTGACTGGGATGAGTGGTCATTAAAAAAATCAAGGCAACAGGAACAGTACAAAAATATTTCAATAACAAATTGAGCAGATAAAATAGTTGCTGGCTCGTAATAGAATAAGTCCCAATCCCCGACCACAAAACGGTCTCTGCTCCATATAAAGTCACACCATAAGTTGGGGCAAATAGATACACCATCAATGCGTTCAGCAAGGCAAATACTGTTGTAAACAAGAGAACAAAGGAAACATCCCGATAACGAATGCCCGATAATTTAAACAGGCTGACGGAAAACACGGCAATGCATAAAATAAGACGAGTATCGTAGGTAACCATCGCAACGACGGAAAAAGCTAGAAAGAACAATAATTTACTGACTGCTGAAAGACTGTAGATAAAACCTTGTCCATTACGATAACCAATTAATGACTGGCGATTCATCAGTTCCTCCTCTCTTCTTGCATATAACACATCGTCAACTCTAAAGGATTCACTCTAAGACGTTCTGCCAAATGGAATATAGAGGTTTCTTTCAAACTGGCCTGTTCTATCACAGCAACATCTGATAATATTTCTGCTGGACTAGCATCTTCAATAATCTGCCCATCTACCACTACAACTGCTCTGTCTGAATAATCCAGCATGAGTTGCATATCATGGGTAATCATGACAATGGTATGCCCTTTAGCATTTAATTGGTCCAAAAAATCCATCATTTCTCGATAATGTCGCTGATCCTGCCCAGCTGTCGGCTCGTCCAGGAGAATGATTTCCGGATTGAGAACCAAGATAGAAGCAATCGTCACCCTTTTTTTCTGACCATAGGAAAGTGCCGATATAGGCCATTTACGGAAAGGGTATAAGCCACAAACTTCTAATATATTGAGAACGCGCTGTTCAACTACTTCCTCATCTACTCCTCGCAAACGGAGGCCAAGTGCCACCTCATCAAAAATCATATTTTGACTTATCATCTGGTTAGGATTTTGAAGAACATATCCAATACGCTCCGCACGCTCTTTAATAGAATCATCCTGAATAGATTGACCTTTCCAAAGAATTTCTCCCTCTGGCCGAATAAAGCCACAAAGTGCCTTAGCTAAGGTAGATTTGCCAGCACCATTCTTTCCGACAATTGCCAACCGCTCACCCTTATGAATGGTAAGGTTAATATCTTTTAACACCTGCTTCTCTGGATAGGAAAAATGTAGATGGTTTGTTTCTAATAATACTTCCTCTGACTCACTTTCAAAATGCAAAGCTGGTAGTTGACCAACAGTCAAGGATGCTACATCAACCTCCCATACTGAAGCAAGATGCTCTGCGTCTTCAATTGGATAACCCAACGCTCGAAGAGTAGAAATATAGAGAGGTTCACGTATCCCATTTTCTTGTAACAAGGAAGTCTTCAATAATTGATCTGGGTTTCCGTTAAATAAAATTTGACCATCATTTATCAATACCACCCGATCCACATGACAGTACAAGACATCTTCTAAACGATGTTCAATAATAATCGTTGTGGTGCCTTCTTGTCGATGCAGTCGGTCAATCAAATCAATCGTATCCTGACCTGATTTAGGATCCAAATTAGCAAGTGGTTCATCAAACAATAAAATAGGGCTCCCATCTATTAACACTCCAGCTAAACTGACACATTGCTTTTGACCTCCAGATAAATCTTGTGGCCGATGGGCCAATAAGTCTGTAAGTGACAATTTTTCTGCCCACTCCCCTATTTTTTGATGCATGATCTGTTGACTTTCCATATCATTTTCTAGGGCAAAGGCAAGATCTTCTGCAACCGACAAACCAACAAACTGTCCATCTGTATCTTGAAGTACTGTTGATACTAGTAAAGATTTATCATAAACTGATAAATCAAAAGCCTCCTGACCATCCAAAATCAGGCTCCCACTGTGTTCTCCCTTATAAATGTTGGGAATAATGCCATTGAGACACTGCCCTAACGTTGACTTTCCGGAGCCAGAAGGTCCAATGATTAAGACTTTCTCCCCTTGATAAATGGATAGTTGAATATCCTTTAAAGTTGGCTCCTGCTGTGCCTGATATTTAAATGTAAAATCTTTAAATTCAATGATTTTTTTCATAGAACCATTATAACGTAAATTGGCTTTGAAAAAAAGGAAGAATCACTAGATTCCACCTTTGTGAAGATGTTCTGTCAATATTTCTCAATCAGAAATGTCATTTATAATAAAAATTGCACTGATTTCTCAATGCAATTTATTTTTTAAGCATTTACAGGCGCCAAACTCTCCCCGATTGCTTCCAATCGTTCTGCCCATTCCTGTCGTGTCAAACCATTTTCAACAATGTAGCGGTTACGCTCATGAGCACGACATTCAGCTGAACAGCCACGAACATACTTGTGCTCATTTTCTTCCGATGTCAAAATACGACGGTTACAGAATGGATTGCCACAGTTGACATAGCGCTCACATGGTGTGCCATCGAACCAGTCCTTACCAACGACAACTGGGTTAACATGGTTAACATCAACCATAATACGCTCGTCAAAGACGTACATCTTACCATCCCACAATTCGCCACGAACTTCTGGGTCTTTACCATAGGTTGCGATACCACCGTGAAGCTGACCGACATCCTTGTAACCTTCACGAACCATCCAGCCCGAGAATTTCTCACAGCGAACACCACCAGTACAGTATACAACTACACGCTTGTCCATAAATTTCTCTTTGTTATCACGGACCCATTGTGGCAATTCACGGAAGTTGCGGATGTCTGGGCGGATCGCACCTCGGAAATGCCCTAGGTCGTACTCGTAGTCATTACGCGTATCCAAAACAACTGTATCTTCATCCAAGAGAGCTTCTTTGAACTCTTTTGGTGACAAGTAGGCACCTGTTGTTACAAGTGGATCTATATCGTTGTCAAAGTCGCTGTCTTCCAAACCAAGGTGAACAATTTCTTTTTTATAACGAACAAACATTTTCTTGAAAGCTTGCTCATTTTCTTCGTCAATCTTAAACCACAAGTCGCTGAACAATGGGTTTGCATGAACATAGTCCATGTATTTTTGTGTTGTTTCATAATCACCAGAGACAGTACCGTTGATTCCCTCATCAGCAATCAAGATACGTCCTTTGAGTCCGATAGACTTACAGAAAGCTAGATGCTCAGCAGCATAGGCTTCCGCATTTTCAATTGGGATATATTTATAATAAAGTAATACACGAATGTCTTTTGACATAATTTCTCCTTTTCAATCTTTGCAATAGATTATATAACTCTATCATTTCTAATAAATGACTCTCTAAGATTATATCGTGTACCAGTCAATATTACAAAAATCTGAACTGAAACCTGTTTTGATACAACAAAAAACTATATTGATATTTCACAACGAAAAAATGAACTGTTTTGTAACAGCTCATCCTATTTTATTAGTCTTTTGATAGGCTACCAGATTTTACTTGTGTTCTCGCATACACAACCAATAAAATCGTACCTGCAATAGCAACAGTAACACTATTTGCAATGCCCGCAACTAAACCTTGTACAAAAACTTTATTAGCAGGTTCGCTATAAATAACGATGTCTAGTACTGGAGCAATGATACCCCAAGAAACAATGTTTGCCACAATCTGGAAGACATTGAACACAAGGATGTCTTTGCCTTCAAAAATTCCTTCTTGGATACGAAGACGACTTTTTGCTACACCCACAACAAGCCCAAATACACCTGAAGCTAAAATCCAAGACCACCATGGACCGTACTGAATAGAGTCTTTAAGAGCATGACCAATAAATCCAACAAAGAATCCAACAACAGGACCAAAAAGAATGGATAGAAGAGCCTGAACAGCATATTGAAGCTGGATGCTCGTATTTGGTACAAAGGTTGGAATATTGATTACCAAGCCAATTACAACAAAAAGAGCAGCACCAATACCAGTTGCAACAACAGTTTTAATCGAATTATTTTTCATTATAAGTCTCCTTGTAAAATAAAGTAATTAATTGACAATACGTCTAATTTCAATATGCCAGTTCTGACCGACACCGACATTATAAGCTTTGGCGAACGATCCTTGATTAATTGCAAGTCCAACACGATAAAGTGAGTTGATATAGAGCAAGGGTTGACCTATGCGCACATCCGCAAATGATTTTCCATATGTTACCTGATTCTGGTAGACAAGCATATCATTATTGTAAATCGTTACCTCAAAGCGATCTCCAAATTCTGGCAAAAGAGTATAAAATTCTTCACGAGTGACTGATGTCCAAAGAGATCCAAATCTAACATCAAGAATATCAATAGCACCTTTGACAAAATCAGAGCCGACTTCTGTTTCTACAGTTGGGATCTCGACAATATGTTCCACACTAAGTTCTGGTCCAACCTCTTCAAAACTAATATGCCCTGACGCTAATTTTGCACCCGTATAAGCATAAACATCTCGTCCATGGAACGTATAAGAATGCTCGGTATTCGCACGACGATTAGCGACTTCTGAGATTTCCCTAACAGCTTTAATCCCAACATGTTTCTTAATAAAAGATAGGGTTCCATTATCTGGTGTGACAATATACTGATTTTTATTAGTTAGGGCAACAACGCTTTTTCTCTTGGAACCCACACCTGGATCAACAACCGAAACAAAAGTTGTTCCCTCCGGCCAGTATTCCACTGTCTGGAAGAGACGATATGAGCCCTCAAAAATATTGTAGGGGGTAATATAGTGCGTCAGATTGTGAACAACAAGATCTCTTGATTCTTGAAGTGCTACACCAATCATAGCTGATACCGCACCATCAACTAATCCAAAATCTGATTGTAAAACAAGTAAGTTATTTGACATTCTTCCTCCTTATATTACTACCGTTCTATCATAACAGAAAAACCATAACCGTTCAAATAGATATTTTTAAAGACCTGTTATAGTCTATCTTTATATCAAATACCTAATTCTATCAATTTTTTTCAAATTCACAAAGAATACTGCCTACCGTCAGTTCCAATCTACAACCTTCTAATAAAAGGCTCTATAATTTCTGTAGTGGGTAACTCCACTGTGGAAAATATGGAGCCTTTTTTAGTGTAGAAAAAAAGTCCCATATGACCTATAATGAAAAGCGACGAA
>NZ_JBMVJB010000056.1:0-5808 GCF_049893425.1 Streptococcus sp. VTCC 12886
ATCCTCCAGTTTGTTTTTTATAACAGTATACTGGAGGAAGGAGTGATTGGATAGATACCTTGTTATTGGGCAGTTACCTATCACTTCTACTCATTCCTAAAATTTTCTCACTTTGATATTTCCACACCCAAAAGAAAAAAAGCCTTACAATCAAGGCTTTTCATTATCCCTTTCGTTTAAAGGTTTCTAGGCTTTCACCAGCAAACCACCTACCTCAACATGGCTTGAGCGGAAGTTATAGCTGTCAAAAACTAGTAACCAAAATATTTTTATCAGAAATTCTCTTTGTGAGAATATATCCACTGTGGGCTTTCGTGTGTGGGAAGATATCGACGACATTATAACTTAGTAACCGTGTCCTTTACCATAGATGACACTAACCAGCATCTGATATCATTAAAACTAAACTTATTCCCTCTTATTTTATAAAGCTTTTACTTGAGATTTTATAACTTCATATCCTAATTTATCGATGGCGTTTTCAATATCTTTTATAGATACTTTTTCATCATCATATTCCACTTTTACTTTACTTGAATTAAATAGCACCTTTATGTTATTTTTGTTTACTCCATCTAATGATTTAACTCCATTTTCTATTTTTTGCATACATGATGGACATGTTAATGTTTCTAACTGAATTGTTGCTTTTTGCATTTTTTATCACTCCTTTAGTTTATGTTAATTGTATTATATACTATTAATATCTATAATAAATTGATTTACATCAAGAATTTTATTTATTTTTATTTTCTTAATTTATAGTGAAGAAGTCTCATACCATTTAAAATAACTACTAATATGCTTGCTTCATGTACTAACATACCGATTGACATGTTCATCCATTCACTAAAGAATACGCTGGCAAGAAGGACTAATACAACCCCTACTGCAATAATAATATTTTGTCGCATGTTATTAGCTGTCGCTTTTGTTAAACCTAGTGCATGTGGCAAGCGGCTGAAATCTGAATTCATTAAAACAACATCTGAAGTTTCAATTGCTACATCTGTTCCATTTCCCATAGCAATTCCAATTTGTGCTAGAGCTAGTGAAGGACTATCATTTACTCCATCTCCAACAAATGCCACAATTTGACCTTTTTCTTGTAACTCTTTAATATATGTTGCTTTATCTTCTGGCAACATATGTCCATGAGCTTCTGTAAGTCCTAGTTCACGTGCTACTAAATCAACTGTTCCTTGGTTATCACCAGAAAGAACTACTAGATTTTTAACACCAAGTTTTTTCAACTGTTTAAGATCATCTTTTACACCCGGGCGAATTTGATCTCGAATACCCATCAATGCCTTTAATTCACCATCAACTGATGTTAAAACAAGTGAATTTCCATTTTTCTCAAATCTGGCAATATCTGCACGAGCTTTTTTACTTAAAAGAACATTTTCTTGCTCCATTAGTGCCACATTACCGACTGCAACTTTATGACCTTCTACATGAGCTACAATTCCTCCACCTTTTACAACTTCTGTTTTTTCAACTGTATATAATTTTATATCTCCAATGTATTCTACAATTGCTTTTGCTAATGGATGATCTGATTCCTTTTCAACACTTGCTAGATACCCTAATACTTCATCTATATTATCTGTATAAAATTCTTTATCAGCTACTTTGGGATTTCCTATTGTTAATGTACCTGTTTTGTCAAATACAATGGTATCTAGTCTGCTAAAATCACTAATAACCTCGCTACCTTTTAGAAGGACTCCATGACGTGCTCCATTGCCAATCCCCGCGACGTTTGAAACCGGTACACCGATTACCAATGCTCCTGGACATCCTAAAACTAATATTGTAATTGCAAGTTCAATATCCCTTGAAAATATCCATACAATAAAAGAGAGAACCAAAACAGCTGGTGTGTAGTATTTAGAAAATCTATCAATGAAACGTTCTGCTTCTGATTTTGAATCCTGTGCTTCTTCAACCAACTCAATGATTTTACCAAAAGTAGTATTCTCACCTACACGATCAGCAGTGATTTGAATAGTTCCATTTTCTAAAATTGTTCCGGCATATACCCTCGAACCTTCCTTTTTACTTACAGGAACCGCTTCTCCGGTAATACTTGCTTCATTAATATGCCCTTCTCCTGTTAACACTGTACCGTCAACTGGGATTTTTGCACCCGTTTTAACAAGCAAAATATCTCCTACATCAACTTCATCTATTTCTACTTCTTCAAACTCACCATTTTCCATTTGTTTTAAGGCACTTTCTGGTGCCATTTGAGTTAATTCTTTAATTGCAGAACGTGTTTTATTAAGTGTCCTTTGTTCTAGAAAAGCTCCAAATAGAAATAAAAATGTAACAATTGCTGATTCTTCGTAGTTTCTAACTATAATGGCTCCGATAACTGCAATGGTAACTAAAACATCAATACTAACTACTTTGACTTTTAATGCTTGATATGCTTGAATCGCAATAGGTGAAACTCCCAAAATTGAAGCAATTACTAATGCCCATATGGCTATTTGTTCGTTTTCGAAGCCTAATTTACTGACAAATGCAATTATTATTAAAATTGCACTTACTATTGTAATATGGTTTTTTCTTCCTAATATAAAATTTTGCATATTCATACTCCTCCCTATTAGATTATTTATATCTTTTCATTGCTTTGTTTGTTTACTTGTATGCTTCATATGCTTTATCTAATTCTGCTAACATGTTATATACTGCTTCATAACTTTCGCATACATCACCTGGAACTGTATAATTATCTGTGATTTCACGTAATTTTACAAACTCCTCTTTTAAGTCCGGCTTTTCTACTCCCGCATCTTTTGCTTTCTTTGCAAGTTCATCATATACTTTACGAACCTGGTAGAATTCTGGATGATTTCCTCCATGAACTTTTGCTACAACTGGAACATATTGTGCTAATGTTTTCAAATGAGTTTCCTTTACTTGATTAAAATTTAATTCTCTTGACATATTTTTTTCCTTCTTTCTTGTTTTATTTTTTCTTTATCTTGATAATATAATACTATAGATTGAACGAAATTAAATTGATCTAAATCAAGTTTAGTCTTTTTTAAATGTTTTAATAATTTTTACTACTATTTTACTTTATATTATCACATCTATACCAACAACAATCCATCTAAATCCAAAATCTCAATCTTTCTACCTGATTTTTGTTTTATACATCCTTCATTTTCTAGGTCAGCTAACTTTCTACTAATAGTTTCTGGAGTAGTTCCTAGATAAGAGGCTAAATCCTTCTTACTCATTGGCAATTCAATTTCCATTGGAACATCTCCGCTTTCCATGCATTCTGCAAGAAACAGTGCTAATCTAGTATCTACCTTCTCTGTGGCAAATCTAGTTATTTGTTTTTCTGATGTTTCTAATCGGTTAGAGAATTCCGATAAAATCTTCAAAGATATAGTAGGGTACTTTAATAAAAATTCTTGTAAATCATTTCTACTAATCATACATACATCGGTATCACTCATTGCTTCTGCATATGCTTCCTGAATTGATTCGCGAAACAAGGCAAGCTCTCCAGTGAAATCGCCTGGATTTAATATTCTCACTAATTGTTCTTTTCCTGATTCAGACAAACGGTAAATTCGAATTTTCCCTTTACTTACAATATATAACAAGTCGGATATATCTCCCTCTCGGTAAATTACTTCACCCTTTTTAAAAGAGGTCGATTTCGTTACTTTCATAATTTCATCCATCTGTTCTCCTTCTAAATGATTAAAGATCGGAACTACAGTGATACATGAAGCGTGTGAAGCCGACCCATGTCCTTGATGATGAGTGTGAGTAACATCGTGATACCCTTGTTTTTTTATACATTGATTTTTAATTTCATGCATCAAATCCTTTTTTTTCATTTGAATGCCCCTTTCATATTCTCTCTTAAGGTCTCTTTAGCTTTTTCCAAGTACCCACGAGTCCAGTAAATGTAGGTAAACCTATCCGGATGAATAATTGCGTTGTCATCATAGTCAGGATTTTCCAGTGTACTTTTTAGACGTCGTATTTCTTGCTTAAGTCCTCGGATGGCGGTCATTATTTCTTCCTTTGTCTTTCCTTTGAGATACTCTTCATAGTAACTTTCCGGACTAATCATTATATTAGACCGCCTCCTTTATTCATTAGATATATTTATCTCATTCCCACCTGGTAAAATAAATGCCTGCTCAAACTTGACACAAAGCACATTTGCAATGGCCTTCAACTCATCTAAGGTTACTGTTTATCGCTTCAATTTCTTGTTGAAATTTTGTGGTGTCTGACCAATACGTCTAGCAAGTTCGGAAACACTTATATTCATTCGCTTGCACAGTTCTTTAATCATTTCAGCCGTAGTCATACAGCACCTCCAAGTTTACGCTAAGAATATTATAAACCCATTTGGTTGATAAGCACAATAGTTATTAAAATATTATTATTGTCAACAAGCAAAGAAAACCCACAACTCTACTGTAGAGTCATGGGCTATTTACTTCTGGTTTTCATATTTCAATTTCAATACCAGATTTGAAGGCTATGACGAAGTGGCCTTCATAGACTGTAACACTCTCGATCATCTTCCTTACAAGCTTATCATCGTACTCTAAGGTGCGGAATTTGTTCTTGCGGATAAATTCAATCAGCTCATTGATTCGCTCGTTCTCGCTACTGAGGGAGGCATCTTCTACTAAGAGGATCTGTCGCTTGTCTCTCAGCTCATCAATCTCATCTGCTATGCTTAATCATTAGACTCAGAGTATCTACAGTCTAGCATAGATGAAAAGGTAGCGCTGATGAGCTCTTACTTCTTTCGGCGTACGGCGAAAAAACCGAGTGGCTCCTGTAAGATCTCATTGGAATGTTTGAGTTACGCATTTTCTTTTTCCAGATCCAAAATACGCTGCTCTTTGTTATCCGCAGATATTCTTTTATGGCCACTGCCAACATAAGTATCTGCTCCATATTTTTTTCGCTGATTTCTCCAAGTGGAATAGTATAATAAGGAATTCCAGTTGATTTGCAACTGCTTTTACGCCGATTTCATCAAAAAGTTTAACGACCTGTTCTTTAAATGATTTTTCATATTGCATGTTGTTCTCACCTTTCTATGTGCTTTGATAATAACATATATTTGGTGAGTTTCATGACTCTACTTTAATGTTAGCACTCCACTAGTGAGCTCTACCGAAAAGAAATACGTAAATATGGCATTCTCCAAAGTATGAATAGTGTAGGTGGCAGATGCCATGATAATCCACAATGCGAAAGCATGTGGGCAAGGCTGAAAGAGGAACTTCTCTATAATCGCTATGATACCACTAAAATGAAAGTTGAATCTGTTAAAACTCTCATCAGGAGATATTTCATCAGCTATTGGATTAACAGGAGAATCTGCTCTACCAACTGAGGGTTACCTCCTATGGTTAAGAGACATCTGTACTATATCTCATCACAGGGTGTTGCGTAGTTCAAACATCCTTGAGTCAAAAGTATAAAGAGATATTAACAATAGCATTCTGAACTGATTTCATTTATTTTTCTGTATAAATTTTGTATTTCTAACCTGAGACATCTTAAAGCTTACCACTATCATTTAGTGAAAGTAATTCTTCTGGAAACGGTTCGAATATAGTTTGTCCTAACAAGTATTCAATATTATATTTTATAGAGTAAACTTTTAAAATACTCGCTATGGCAGATTTGTCGATCTTTCCATCTCTGTATTTTTCCATTAATTTGACCTAGTCAAGCATTTTTGTAACACTAGTGTATAAAATTTCTTACGCTGCACGACATCGTGCAGCATAAGGT
>NZ_JBMVJB010000057.1:0-5244 GCF_049893425.1 Streptococcus sp. VTCC 12886
CATCGTCATTCCTCCTGCTATCTTTTTCTATTATTCTACCTTATTTGATAGTAGATTTAAAACTTTGCAACAGAACCCTCAATACCTTACACCAGTTCAGTTTGATGATGAAACCGTACAAATCATTATGAATGAAGCATTGAAATATGAGGGCTACCCCTATGTGTTTGGTGGTTCTTCTCCCTCTACTTCTTTTGATTGTAGCGGATTGACACAATGGAGTTATGCCGTAGCTGGGATTCAACTTCCTAGAGTTGCACAAGCTCAATATGATGTAACTTCACATATCCCCTTATCAGAAGCCAAAGCTGGCGATTTAGTCTTTTTCCACTCGACCTATGACGCTGGTAGTTATGTGACACATGTTGGAATCTATGTTGGTAATAACCAAATGTACCACGCAGGTGATCCTATTGGTTATACCAACCTCACAGACAGCTATTGGCAAGCCCATTTAATTGGAGCTGGACGTATTATCAAATAGTAAGGAATTAATAAAATGAAAATCAAAATTGAACGAAAAGAAAAACCAGACAAACCAAAGAAGCAAAAACAGATTCCCACCATCAGAGTAGGAACACATAAAAAACTCACGATTGCCTTATGGGTATTACTGATAGGAAGTGTGAGCTTTGGAATCTATAAGAACTTTACAGCGATTGATATCCACACCGTCCATGAAAAAGAAATCATTGAGAAACAGGTTGTTGATACGAATAGTATTGAGAGCTTTGTAGAATCATTCAGCAAGGAATATTTCTCATGGCAACAGTCGCAAGATTCACAGACCAGTCGAAATGAACGGCTAAAGAATTATCTGACCGAAAACCTACAACAGTTAAATACTGAAATGGTTCGTTCTGATATTCCTACCAGTTCTATCGTTAACAGCTTTCAAGTATGGAGTGTGACACAGAATAATGAAAATGTCTATGATGTACTTTTTTCAGTAGGACAACAGATTACAGAGGGCGAGAACAAGAAGAATATAATTTCCACCTATACTGTTACTGTTTATGTTGATGAAGCTGGTAATATGGTAATCATTAAGAATCCTACTATCAATAGCAAACCCCAAAAGTCAAATTATGAAGCAGTTCTTTCTGATAGTGATGGAACGGTGGACGCTGTTACCACAGAGGAAATCAATAGTTTTCTAGACACATTCTTTAAGCTCTATCCTACTGCAACAGAAAAAGAGCTATCATACTATGTGAGTAATCAGGCTCTTGATGTAGTCAATAAAGACTATGTGTTTGTGGAACTAGTAAATCCAGTTTATACGCAAACAGACAATCAAATGACAGTTACTGTCACAGTGAAATACCTTGATAAAGAAACTAAGGTTACACAGCTATCCCAGTTTGAGCTGACTTTGCAGAAAAAAGAAAACTGGAAAATCATTAAAAATATTTAGCGAAAACTAATTAATTTAGGTTATGTTCTTTTGTATTTCTAATTACTGGAAAAAGCAAAAATAAATTGAACAATCATTAAAAGCATGATATCATTAGATTATATTCAAATATATGTTTGAATGTAATTTGTGAAAAGGAGCGTATCGAAACATGAAAGATATTTGTGAAAAAACTTGTTTTGATGAAGAAAAGGTTCAAAAGATTCAAACATCATTAGTCGATAAAAAATTAAACAATATTAGTCAAATTTTTAAAGCACTATCTGAAGAAACAAGAATAACTATTGCTTATGCTTTAACTTTAGAAAAAGAATTATGTGTTTGTGATATTTCAATTATCGTAAATTCAACAGTAGCAACTACTTCTCATCACCTAAAAATATTGAGCAAAGCGGGAGTAGTTCAAAATAAAAAGGTCGGGAAGATGGTCTATTATTCATTAAATAACTCCTTAGTGGAGAGATTAATCAAGGATATTGTACTATGAAAAATTTAGGATAAATACATCAATAACTTTCCTGCATTTCAAAAAATTCATACTAAATTAAAACCTCTCTTTATATTTTAAGCAAACTGATGTTAGTCCTAGTTTAAAAATTTAAGAGAGGTTTTTTCTGTTAATTTAGGCATAAATAAATCTTAAGCCTTAAGATGATATTACTTCTTTAATTTAGAACGGATATTAAAAGTTTTTATTGTTTCATCGATAATGAGTAAAAAAACTCCGCTAACTAGTAAAATGTCAGCGATGTTAAAAATAGGAAAGTTGTAATCTAAAATACGAAAATCCAAAGAATCACGTACAAATTGAAATAATAAACGATCAATAAAGTTACCTAACGTTCCAGCAATCATTAGTATTACTCCTATTTTTTGAACAATTTGGTAATCTTTAAGATTTTTAAAATACCACCCTAATAGTATCAATGCAATTATAGTCACTACATAAAAGAACGTCATATGCCCCTCTAAAACACTCCATGCTGCACCTGTATTTTGAGCATATGTTATCTTGAAAAAAGATGGAATAAGTTCTATTGATTCTCCTATTTGTAAGCTTGAAGTTAGCCAGATTTTTGATAGTTGGTCAATTAAAACGGCACTTATCATAATTCCCAGTAAAAGTAAATTTTGTTTAGAAATAATCTTTCCATTTAAAATCTTCATTAAAAACCTCCTTTTTGGTTGCTATTATAACATTTGCTTAGATTAATACAAGCATATATTTTTTTTATTCTAAATTTTAAATATTAGACAAGATTTTCTAGCTATAAACTTTTTTAAAATTTATTCAAACAAACACTTGAATGTTATTCTTTAATCTGGTATTATATATTTGTAAATATTCAAACAAACACTTGAATGTTATTGAAAAAGGAGGAGCTTTATGAGTAAAGCAAGTAAACAAACAACTTACCGTGTAGAAGGCTTATCTTGTACAAATTGTGCAGGAAAGTTTGAAAAAAATGTAAAAAATATTAGCGGAGTTACTGACGCAAAGGTAAACTTTGGAGCAGGCAAGATTACAGTTTATGGAGAAACTTCTATTAGTCAAATAGAAAAGGCTGGAGCATTTGAAAATTTAAAAATCTCTCCTGAAAAAGATTATTCCAACACACCATTAAAGAAAGAATCCTTTCTAAAAAAGAATTGGCATTTAGTTGTATCAGTAGTCTTCATTTTGTTAGCCTTTATTTCTCAAAATATTAGTGGAGAAGATTCAACGATTACAATTGCTCTGTATGTTGTCGCAATAATTATTGGAGGTTTTAGCTTATTTAAAGAAGGTATATCCAATTTATTAAAATTAGATTTTACAATGGAGTCACTAATGACTATTGCTATTATTGGTGCTTCCATCATCGGGGAATGGGCAGAAGGTTCTATTGTCGTAATCCTCTTTGCTTTAAGTGAAGTTTTGGAACGATATTCCATGGATAAAGCCAGACAATCGATTCGTTCATTAATGGATATTGCTCCCAAAGAAGCTTTGATACGCCGTAATAATGTGGAACAAATGATTGCGGTTAGCGATATTCAAATTGGGGATATTATGATTATAAAACCTGGGCAAAAAATTGCTATGGACGGAGTTGTCATAAAGGGCTATTCTGCAATTAATCAGTCCGCAATTACTGGAGAATCCATTCCAGTTGAAAAGAAAGTTGATGATGAAGTTTTTGCTGGAACATTAAACGAAGAAGGACTATTAGAAGTAAAGGTGACGAAACATGTAGAAGATACTACAATTTCAAAGATTATACATTTAGTTGAAGAAGCACAAGGTGAACGAGCACCAGCGCAAGCGTTTGTAGATAAGTTCGCGAAGTATTATACACCTATTATTATGCTTATTGCTTTGCTTGTTGCAGTCGTTCCACCTCTATTTTTTGGAGGTGATTGGGATACATGGGTATATCAAGGGTTATCTCTTCTAGTTGTAGGTTGTCCTTGTTCACTAGTAATTTCCACTCCAGTATCTATCGTTTCTGCAATTGGTAATTCAGCAAAAAACGGTGTTCTTGTAAAAGGTGGAATTTACTTAGAAGAAATTGGTGGACTACAAGCGATTGCTTTTGATAAGACAGGTACATTGACGAAAGGAAAACCAGTTGTAACTGATTTTATTCCTTATTCTCAACATATGGACGAACAGAAATCACTTTCAATTATTACAGCTTTAGAAACCTTGTCACAACACCCTCTTGCCTCTGCAATCATTTCAAAAGCTATGATTGATAATGTCGATTACAAGTCAATAGAAATTGATAATTTTTCATCAATCACTGGTAAAGGTGTTAAGGGTGATGTAGATGGTATAACCTATTACATTGGTAGCTCAAAACTTTTTGAATCTAGTTTAGAAAAATCTCAAAGTATATCTCAAACATACCAATCATTACAAAAGCAAGGAAAAACAGCTATGCTATTTGGAACAGAATCAAATATTTTAGCAATCATAGCTGTGGCTGATGAAGTTAGGGAATCTAGTAAAGAAGTTATTGCGCAACTTCATAAATTAGGGATTGCTCACACTATTATGCTAACAGGAGATAATAATGACACAGCACAGTTTATAGGTAAAGAAATTGGTGTTTCTGATATAAAAGCAGAGTTAATGCCAGAAGATAAACTTACTTACATTAAAGAATTAAAACAAACATACGGCAAAGTCGCTATGATTGGAGATGGTGTAAATGACGCCCCTGCCTTAGCTGCTTCTACTGTAGGAATAGCAATGGGGGGAGCTGGAACTGACACTGCTTTAGAAACAGCTGATGTTGCCTTAATGGGAGATGACTTAAAGAAATTACCATTCATTGTAAATCTTAGTCGAAAGACATTAAAAATCATTAAACAGAATATAACATTTTCTCTTGGAATCAAGTTATTGGCATTGCTATTAGTGCTTCCGGGTTGGTTAACATTATGGATTGCAATTGTAGCAGATATGGGTGCCACATTACTAGTTACATTAAATGGATTAAGATTAATGAAAGTCAAAAAATAATAATATACTAAAAATTATTTACAGATTACAATAACTAATGAAACTTACAAAGCAATAAAAAAACTACCGCTTTGTAAGTAGCTTTTCATGAAGTTTCTATTGTAATCTGTTTTTTCTTAATTTGTTAATTTTTCCAAAACAGCGGTAGCTTTTATAGAGGTGCTGTTATGTTTTGGGGTTCTGTTGCGAAGTTTGAAAATCAAACGAGCCCTCTCTGAACTCAGAATATCTTAGGCTGGTATTCCCATTAATACCTTGATTTCAGTAGACACCGAAAAGCCGAAGAGCGTTCCATTTCTTCGGTTCTTTTTATATA
>NZ_JBMVJB010000058.1:0-4757 GCF_049893425.1 Streptococcus sp. VTCC 12886
GTAACATCTCCTTGGATTATGTATGTATTTTACCAAACTATACACAGGTGTTACAACTTAATTATATCAGGTCAATTGTAAGATAAACACTTTTTCTTCTTTGCTCGCGAATTTCGAAAAATACCCAAATATATGTTGATAAGCATTAATGTAATTCTTTTTAGAAGGTAGGTTCGAAAATAATTTTACCATTTCTTTAAAGTAATTATCTAACACTATATTTGCTTCTAATTTTTCATGATTTGCAACAATTAACCCTAATTTGTTTTTTAATGTTTGATTATAAGCAAAATATAAATATTTATTTTTTGCATGATAATCCGCTAATTTTTTTATAGATTTATTTTGTGCCATTTTTTTAAAATTAAAAATCGCATATAGTTTTGTAAAAAAATGCTCTCTTATTATCAGGTTTGTTAATCTCCCTTCTTCTTCAATTGGCAAATAAGGGAAATGCTTTTCCATTTCAGCCGCAAATAAACCCATACTTTTTCCGATTACAGGAGATTTTTCCATACCCGAGTATACTTTAACATCTTTTATCCCACAAGATGGTGATCGTCCTTTTAATATAATTCCATCTATATCGGAAATATTTTTAAGAATCTCTTGGGAATATTTTTTCATATCATACGTTAAATATTTTTTAGATTTAGGTTGAACTAATTCTATACCGTCTTGCACTTTAATTAAACGCAGACTTTCTCTTGGTAATCCTAAACCAATTTCTATCTCAGGGCACAGTGGAATAAATTCAATTTGATCTTTCATTTTATCTAATAGATTGAATTGTACAATAGAACCATCATATCTGCAATTATCAAAACCTAAACACTTACTTATTAAGATTTTTGGTTTCACTTCATTTCCTCCAAATATTTATATATTAAACATTTCTAACGCTTTTTGTCTTTGCGTTTTATGATCTACGATAGGGCTTACATACAATTTTTTTATATCAATACCGTAGTTTTCTTCTAGTTGTTTCTTAAATTTAAAGGGTTCATGTATATATTGTGTTGGAATATCTTCCAATTCCTTTACATACCTTTTTATAAACTTACCTTCAGGATCGTACTTCTTACTTTGAGTGATTGGGTTAAAAATCCTAAAGTAAGGGACTGCATCAGTTCCTACAGATGCAGCCCATTGCCACCCGCCAATGTTAGAGGCAATATCATAGTCTATGAGCATTTCAGAAAAATATTTTTCGCCTAGCCTCCAGTCAATCAGTAAGTCTTTAATTAAAAAAGAAGCGGTAATCATTCTAAGACGATTGTGCATCCAACCTTCTTCTCTAAGTTGGCGCATTGCTGCGTCTATTAAAGGGAATCCAGTTAGTCCAGATTTCCATTTTATAAAATTTTCCTCATCATATTCCCAATTAATATATCTATATTTTTCAATTATCTCTTCATTGTGCTGATTTGGATGAAAATAGTATATCATATTATAGAAATCTCTCCAGGCTAGCTCTTTAATAAATATTTCTTGTCCCAGAGAAAAAGGCATCATTTTTGCAGCATTGAATACTTCTCTGACAGACAACTGACCTGTTGTTAAATAATGCGATAAATGACTTGTTCCATCAAGAAACGGATATTCTCTATTTTCGTTGTAACTACAAAGTTTAGCTTTCATAAAATCAGCAAGGCATTCTCTAGCCTTCTCTTCTCCTGTAAACATAGAAAAGTCATTATTCAAAAGATTTCTAAATTCAATAAACTTTTCTTTACCAATAGGATCTTTTTTACTGAAATCGCTTAATATAATCTCAGATAGTTTAGCATAATCAATATTCTGTTCTTCAGGTTTTTTGCTACTCATCCATTTATTATAATAATGTGTAAAAACTTTATAATTAGAATTGTCCTCTTTCAATACTTTGTTTGCTGAGTGTAAATGATGGTCATAAAATGAGAAAACTTCAACGTTTTTTCTTTTTAGGAATCTATTCAACTTTTGTTCTTGAGATTTCCCATATCCGCATTCAATAATATTATAATATATTTTGTCTATGTTACTAAATTCATTGAGAAGTGTATCAAAACAAGTTAAAATTTCTCCATATAAAAAATAAATATCCAGACCTTTTTTTAAACAACTTTCATAATAGCTATTCAACGAAGAAAAAAAATAAGCATAACTTGTCGTTTCAATCTTTATTAGCTCAGGATCTAAATGATATATAAATATAAGATTTTCATTATCTTTTATGTCATTGATAGCACTAATTAGCGCGGTATTATCATGAAATCTAAAATCATTTCTTATCCATAAAACAGAATTTCCCACGTTGCTCTCCTATGCCTATTCGTTTAGGCTTGTATTTTATTATCTTATTAAATATGTTAATAGAAAAACTAAGTTTAAGTGGTAGGAATAATTTTGTAATTGTTTTTATAAAATCTAAAAATTGATATCATTATAAGTAAAATCATCCCTACTATAGATGCTTTTTCTAATATAGGATACGACCCCGAAAAGCCTTGGCTTGATTTAAGAAAAGTATTGATTCCAAAATAAGCCCAGGCTATCGGTAAAGGGAATACAGCGTTTTTATTTTTTACGTTGATTAGAAATACAATCACTACAGCTACTATTAAGATTGTAAAAGCCCACAAAGTGTCAGATATTCCAAATCCATTCCAGTTGAGTTTAACCAAAGTTGCAGATATGTTTACAACTGTTGCTATAAAAAGCCAACCGGCATACAGTCCAAATGATAAAGGTATTATAAAATGCCCTTTAGATTTTATTGATAATAATTTTTCTAATATTAATGATAGCGAAAATAAGAAGGCAACAATAAAAATAACTGACAATTCTAATTGTAGATAAGAAAATGATATAATCCATAGTATGTTGAATAAACTGGAAAAGCGGAAGAGCGAAGTAATTCTATTTATAACGTTTTTATAGTAATCATTATCACTTCTAATTACCATTATAATACATGATAAAATTAAAAGAATATAAATTATGCTCCAAATACTGAATGTGGTTGGGCTTGGAGTTATCAGGGTCAAATATCTGTCAGATACCTCTTTTTGTGAATAGCCATTGATTAGGCCGAGGGCTCCGAGGGCATTTATTACAAGTGTTAAAAATAATAGTAATATATTTATAATTGCTTTTTTTCTTTCTTTCATTTTTATACTCCTATTCATATATGTTTTTTTGATAAACTGAAAATAACTATTAATTCCTTTTATCTATATTGTTTTATATTTAGACAATTTTTTATACAAGTGCTTCCAGTTCTTTTTATTAATTCATAAATTGATTGCCTCCTTTACTCGTTACCTGTCTTTATTTCATTCCCGTCTGGTAAAATAAAAGACTGCTCAAATTTGACACCAAGCACATCTGCAATCGCTTTCGACTCATCCAAGGTTATTATTTCTCGTTGTAATTTTTTATTGAAATTCTGTGGAGTCTGGCCAATACGTCTAGCAAGTTCGGAAACACTTATATTCATTTGCTCACACAGTTCTTTAATCATTTCTGCCGTAGTCATACAGCATCTCCAAATTTACGATAATAATATTATAAACCTATTTGGTTGATAAATGCAACAGATTCAGCAATATTATCATGGTTGTAAAGCCAAAACAAACCCCCTAACTCTGCTCTATATTCATTTACTATCAGTATCAATTTTTTCATGCTTTAATTTTAATCTATTTAGAATAATAAGTTTCAAATTTTTCAAATATAAAATTATATATCTTAAATTACATTACGCAAAAATAATAAAATTCAAAAAAAAATTAAAAAATATATTGACATAATTGTTTTTTTATGATATATAATAATTAGAACTTAACACAATAGAGTGCTAATAAAACGTTATAAAAAGGAGTTGATCATTATGGCTGGATTAGTACCTTTTAACAGAAAAAACAAAGAACTATCTACAAACACTGGTAGTGGTGACTTCTACAACTTACTTGATGACTTTTTTTCAAATGATTGGCCATTCAGACGAACACTCTCTTACGACACTTTTAAAGTGGATGTCGAAGATAATGGCAAGGAATACCTCATTGAAGCTGAAATGCCTGGTGTTGATAAAAAAGACATCAATCTTCAACTTAATGATGGAAAATTAACAATTTCTATCATTAGAGACGAAACCAATGAAATACAGGAAAAGAATTATATTCACAAAGAGAGACGTTATAATTCTATGAGCCGTTCAATTTATTTAGAAGATTCCAAACCTGATGCTATTAAAGCAAAACTTGAAAATGGAGTACTAAAAATTATTGTTCCGAAAGAAGAAAAACCAAACAATAGCATTACAATTGAGGTTGAGTAAACTAAAGAAAAAGCACATTGGTCATTAGCATTACTATTGATGTTGAGTAAACTAAAGAAAAGCACATCGGTCATTTAATCTCGATGTGCTTTTCTTTGTAAAAAATTACTTCAGTTTTTCATACTTTAATTTCAATACCAGATTTAAAGGATATGACAAAGTGGTCACCCTAGACCGTAGCATTTTGGATGATCTTCCTTACAAGCTTATCATCATATTCTAAGGTGCGGAATTTGTTCTTGCGGATAAATTCAATCAGCTCATTGATTCGCTCGTTCTTGCCACTAAGGGAGGCATCTTCTACAAGAAGGGTCTGACGTTATTCACGCAGGTTATCAATCTCATCTGCTATGCTTTGAATAGGTTACACTAAACTAGACAGAAGAATAAAGTGTTCTACACTAAAGAAAAGAGGAGAACAGATATGTCTAGA
>NZ_JBMVJB010000059.1:0-4399 GCF_049893425.1 Streptococcus sp. VTCC 12886
CAACGGCTGATGAAGGAGCTAGGATTGACTGCTCGTATTCGTCGACGTAAGAAATACAAGTCTTACAAGGGGGATGTAGGCAAGAAATCTCCCAATCTCATTGAAAAAATCTTTGAAGGAGCTAAGCCTTTTGAGAAGTGCTATACAGATGTGACTGAGTTCACTCTGCCAATTTGTTCTGAAAAACTCTATCTATCACCTGTTCTGGATGGCTATAATAGCGAAATTATTGCTTTTGCCTTGTCACGTTCTCCCAACCTCATACAAGTCAAGACTATGCTTGATAAAGCCTTTCCTGAGGAAACTTACCCAAATACCATTCTCCATAGCGACCAAGGTTGGCAATACCAACATGAAGCTTATCATCGTTTTCTTGCCAGTAAAGGCATACGTCCGTCCATGTCTCGCAAGGGAACTAGCACGGATAATGGCATGATGGAGTCCTTCTTTGGCATTTTGAAAACAGAAATGTTTTACGGATTTGAGAAGAATTTCAAGTCACTGGACCAACTAGAGCAAGCTATCACTGGTTATATTTTTTACTACAACAATAAACGCATTAAAGCAAAACTAAAAGGACTTAGTCCTGTTCAGTACAGAACTAAATCCTTTCACTAATATTTTTTGTCTAACTTTTTGGGGTCAGTACAAATCGGAAGCGAGTCTTTTTTATCATCTATAATTCCACACCAAACACTTCTAATTGCTTCAATTCGTCAGCTGTTAATCTACGGTATTTTCCAATCGCTAGTTCGGAGTCCAACCATAAGGGCCCCATTGATATCCGTTGCAAATCCGTCACCATCTTACCACAAGCCTGCACCATCCGTTTGACCTGGTGAAACTTTCCTTCTCGGATGGTAATGTCAACCAGTGAAGTTTCTTTAGCCTCATCTGTCGATAGGATAGTCAACTGGGCTGGCTGACAGGTAAAATCTTTTAGATCAATTCCTGCCGCAAATCGCGCGACATCCTCTTGGGTCATGATTCCGTCAATCTGTGCACGGTAGAGTTTATCAACATGTTTTTTAGGAGAGAGCATGGCATGGGCTAATTTGCCATTATTAGTCAAAAGGAGCAAGCCATGGGTATCGATGTCCAAGCGTCCAACTGGAAAAACTTCCTTATGTTGAGCTATTTCATCCAATAAATCTAAAACAGTCCGATGGTGGTCATCTTCAGTTGCTGAGATAACTCCTTTGGGTTTATTGAGAAGGTAGTAAACAAATTGTTCATGATGGAGAATGTCGCCAGCTACTGCTACCAGATCCACCTGTTCATTTATTTGTTGTTTAGGAGACGTCTCTACTTGGCCGTTGACTGTGACTTGCTTGTTTTTCAGGAATTTCTTGACCTCTGTCCGACTACCAACACCACAGTCTACCAAAAATTTATCTAATCGCATGCTAATTTCTTTTCCATTCTGACACATTCATAGTGGTTTCCACCACAAACTTGAATACTATGACCGTTTACAGAAAATCCAACTGCCCGAAAGAGAGCTTGAGCTCGTTGGTTACATATGGCTACACTTAGGCTAAGTTGCTCTGGATGATAATGTTCAACAATGTAGTCTTCAATCGTCTGATAGAAAGATCTGCCATTTCCTTGTCCCATCAAAGACGGCTTCATCCCTAAGTGAAGGCTGAGTTCCTTATCAACTTGCTCCACTTGAAAGTAACCCATGAGGGCTGCATTGCGAATGACTGCAAAAAACCGGTCTCCACGCGCCTCTGGCGTTATGAACTGGGTATACGTTTCTGATTGAGAGCTCACTGAATAAAAATCATATGGCGACGGATACTGCCACTGGTTGGCAATTTCCAACGCCAAATCTTGCGGTAAAGACATTACGTAAAAGTAATCCATCTTCCGAAAATTTTTAGCAAGATTTTTAATTCGTCGGTTCTGAGTAGCAACATCGTCTGTCTGATAGACATAGTCAGCATAACCCAATTGATAAGAAGGGATCATTTCATTAAAAATCAGCTGGACATCTTCAGGGAAACGCAACATTAATTGATTGAGTCGATTGTTTTCTAACATAAGACCATTATACCAAAAGGAGCGGAAATCCACTCCCTATTTCTTTATTTGTTGATAGATTAAACCTGCACTTATCAAAGCGCAACCGATAGCATAGATACCAAAGGCACCAGTTGGTGTTGGGTTGAGTTTTTCCAGAAAGGTTGGTAAGATTGCAGATGTTGCCCCACCAATATTACAGCCCATCAAAACAATCGTCATTACTGTATTAAGAAGAGCTTTGCTTGCTCTGTCCGTTACTTGGCTGAAAACTATGGTCAGAACGATACTGT
Source organism: Streptococcus sp. VTCC 12886 (assembly GCF_049893425.1). Classification (NCBI taxonomy): domain Bacteria; kingdom Bacillati; phylum Bacillota; class Bacilli; order Lactobacillales; family Streptococcaceae; genus Streptococcus; species Streptococcus sp. VTCC 12886. The sequence continues at coordinate 2,319 of NZ_JBMVJB010000059.1, forward strand.
AGAAAAATCCTGATACCATACCGCCGAGGCCTAACACCCAAAGATTATCCGCAAAGGCAATGCCGATAACTGCGAATCCAAAAATTACATAGGAAACTGCTAAAAGCCAGTCCTTCAAGCGGCCAACCAAGCTACTAAAAACCGTCCCTGCCACAATCCCCATTATTTGCATCAAACTGAGAATCAGACTAGCTTGCTGAGCAGTCCCAATTCCCTTGTCCAAAACAATCTGTGGAATCCGAATGGTCAAGAAAGTATTGACATTGATAACAAAGAAAGCCAAAAATGCGAGGTATATTCCCATTTGCCACATTTTCTTATCCAGTTTGACCTTAGAACCACTATCATTTTTTAACTCGCTATGTGCCACAAACTCTTCTTGGGGTACAAACAATAAAAAGAGGGCTAAAACAACCAAAGCAAAGAGATAGACCATAAAGGCTGGTTGCCAGCCAAATTGAGTCAACCAACCCACCAATAGGGTCAAGCCTGCACTTCCCAACACTTCTGCCGAGCCGCGCAATCCCATCATCTGCACACGTTCTTGACCAGTGAAAAAATTACCAATAATGTTAATGGCTCGTGCATTTATCAGACCAATCCCTAATCCCAGCAAAATCCTAGCCAAGAAAATCATTGGGAAGGCCGACAAAAACATAGGCATGGAACCACCGATAGCAAGGAGTAACAACCCAAGAATGATAATATTCCGTTCAGAAATAAATCGAACAATCAGACCATTCATCAAGAGGGCTGCCATAATAGCAAACGAGGTAACTGTAATTAAGTTTTCTACTTGACTGGCCGCAATCCCTTCTCGGGCAAAATGGTCAATCATCTGTGGAATAGCAGGGGATACTGCAAATGTTGATACCAGCATGGTGGATAAGGCCAACAGACTGGCTTTTTCTAAAATTCTTTTCATAATACTCCCTTTCAACGTTCGTCTTTTACTATAGTATAGCAGATTTACTACAGAATAGATAGGCGAGTGAAGCTTTTATTCTCTCTCATTTCATGCTATACTTATTTTAATAATACCCAAAGGAGAGAAGTATGTCTATAATTGAAAACCTTACAAAACCTGCCCATTTGATTGACATGGATGACATCATACGTGAAGGGCATCCAACCCTACGCCAAGTTGCAGAGGAAGTCCAATTTCCACTTTCTGATCAAGAAGTGATTTTAGGTGAGAAAATGATGCAATTCCTCAAACATTCTCAGGATCCTGTCATGGCTGAAAAAATGAAACTCCGTGGCGGAGTTGGTCTTGCAGCTCCCCAATTGGATGTTTCTAAACGCATCATCGCTGTTTTAGTACCAAACCCAGAGGACGAGGAAGGACATCCACCTGCCCAAGCCTACTCTCTACAAGAAGTATTGTACAATCCTAAAATCGTGGCTCATTCTGTCCAAGAAGCGGCTATGGAAGGGGGCGAAGGTTGCCTATCTGTTGACCGCGAAGTCCAAGGCTACGTAGTCCGCCACGCGCGTGTGACTGTTGATTACATGGACAAAAACGGAGAAAAGCACCGCATCAAACTCAAAGGCTTTAATGCAATCGTGGTCCAACACGAAATCGACCACCTCAACGGAGTCATGTTCTACGACCGCATTGACCCGGAACACCCATTTGACGTTAAAGAAGGCATGCTGGTGATTGAATAAACTTAAGAAACTGACTGAATCTATTTTCAGCCAGTTTTTCTTTTCTATAATAAGTAGCGTTATACACGAAGTCAAAAAATATTTTACAGTCTCGACTTTTACGTCCTTTTACAAAATATTTTTGAGATGAGCACTATTCCTAGGACAATATTTATTGGTAATCCAATTAATATTGTTTCAGGAATGAGAGCTGACAATAAACGGTAATAATCCACTGGAGCAACTTTTAATATGTCTCCTGAAGTTATTCCTAACACTATGAAACAACCATATAAAACAATTGCTAGGTATTTCAAATACGATGAATAGGTTACACTAAACTAGACAGAATTTATAAAGTGTTCTACACTAAAGAAAAGAGGAGAACAGATATGTCTAGAAAAATTCGCCGTTACTTCACAGATGACTTC
>NZ_JBMVJB010000060.1:0-3893 GCF_049893425.1 Streptococcus sp. VTCC 12886
AAACACCCATGACTAAAAGAGCAATCGTTTAACAAAAACACTTTATAAATTTTGTACAGAAAAGTGTTGCCTTTTCATATTACTCCCTCTGATTTCATAAGCTTATCAGTGTAAAGTTCCGAAGATAACTGAATAACACTATTTACTTCATCAATCTCAAACTCACCCTCTTTAACTTCAATACAATTTTTTAATTTAGCAATTGTTTTTCTATTCATTTTTTCGGTCGGACTAATTTGTGAAGGTATTGATATCTCTCCACTACAAATTACCTTACACTCTGGACATTCATATGTAAATGGTATCCAGTTATAGAAACCTGCTTGCACTCTTATTCTCATTACACTATAACATGTTTTACATTTCACAAAAAAATTAGCATTCACAATATTACTCCCCGTCGTATTTATATTATTTACCCAATTATATCAAAAAAACAAGACAGGAAATATAATATTTAAAGGCTTGTATATTACTTCAAAGACTAATTTACAAGCCTCTGAGAGTTACTAGGGGTCAATTAAGTTCTTCAAAAAACAAATATTTATTTGTAATTTGTGCCACTCTACTTTTAACAAGCTTCACTACCACTCCTGCTATTATCAAAACATTAAAACAAACATAGAAAGCAGTAAAACTCCAAACTCCATTAGTTGCTAAATCTTCTGTATAGAGGTATCTCTCAGTAAAGAAGAGGTAGATTCCATAGATTTCAATAAAGACTAATCCACTGATGAGTCCGATAAGAAACAAAGCACCTGAAACTTTCACAATCCGATAAAGGACGAGCAACATCAGTCCTATTGCTGCGAAAATCAAAAGGCTTTGTAGAATTTGTTCCAACATCTTACACCTCTTTCTAGGCTAATTGCTTGCGATAATAGTCAGCCTGTCCCTTGTCTAAATCATCAAGTTGGGCAACCAAATCAAGGTATTCTGCCTTCGTCACCTCATCTAAGTTTGGAAAATCATTCTCACGACTTGTGATGATGAGTTCCAGCTGTCCAGTAATTTCACGCTTTGAAAAACTGTAATCAAAGGTCTCATCTTCATACTGTTCCTTTAAGGTTTGGTAGTTTGCCCTATCTTCTGGACTCGTAAAGCCTTGTGACAACCATTCTTCTAGTTGATAACGCATTTCTTCTAGTGTTTGGGTCATGTTTTGTTCTCCTTTTGTCATTTCTTGACTTCATTTTACCGCGTTCAAAAATATTTGTCAGCCATTTTTCTTATATCTCGAGTGCTATTTGTTGTTTCTTTTGGGGTGTTATATCTTCACTAAACTTGGCCAAAGCTGCATCTATCTCCTCAATCTCTGCTTCTTTTTCTACCAAGGGAGCCAAAACATCATACTTAGACTTTACAAGCTGATAATCTTCTTCCTTGGGAAAGACTTTCTCAACTTCTATTTTGGCTACTCGTAGTTTATCTTTTAAATCTTTTACCAGCTCTTGCGTCTTTTCTTTGTCATCCATGATATGATCAATGGCATTGCTAATCCGTTGAATAGTTCCCACGTCTGATTTCAAATCAAGGGCGACTGTATATTGATTATCTCCTACAATCATTAAAGAGACAGTCTCTGGCAAGGGCTCACTAGGACCTCGTGTAGTCATTTTTAAATCAAATCCTCTAAAGCTGGCAAGTGTTTTAACTTCCTTGGTCTCTGAGCGGTTATAGGTAATGAGTTTTCGCAGATAGTCCCCAGCTTCAGCACGATTATCCATTGCTTGATTGTCAAATCGCATGACAAAATCTTGCGACTTTGTTACCAAAGATTGGGCAATATCTTTATCATATTGACTCAACCGTTTTTCCATAATAGGGAGGTGCTTCTCACTATAGGAAATGGTATGGCGATACTCATCTTTGGAGCGATTAAAGGCTCGTTTTTGATTTTCTAAAACTGTCAGTTCATTTTCCAATTCCATTTTGAGCTTAAGGTAGGGATTACCAGTGGCCAAGGCCTTAAAGTCAGAAGCCGTCATAGTTTGTTCATCAATGTCTTCAGCTGATCTAACAGGATCTTTTGAGGTCATTATCTGAGTGATATACTTGAGCTTGTTCTCATGTGTCTGCCAGAGATAATTGTCGAAGCTCCCTTTGGTAATATAGTGATAAATATCCACCTCCTGGTGCATGTTTCCTTGTCGAATTAGTCGTCCATTTCGCTGTACAATATCAGAGGGACGCCAAGGAACATCTAAGTGGTGAACAGCTTTCATTCGTGATTGCACGTTTAGACCCGTTCCACCTTTTTCCGTAGAAGCCATGAGAATCCGTACTTCCCCACTATTGACCTTGCGTGAGAGAGAGTTTTTCTTCTCATCGGTATTGGCGTCATGGACAAAGGCAATTTCTTCTTTTGGTATCCCTCGATCGACCAACAAGTTCTTAAGTTCATTGTAAACATCAAACCCTTCTTCCTTACTTTTAGGTGTTCCAATATCAGAGAAAATCATCTGAGTCGCCTTGTCTCCAGCTCCTTCACGGTAGATTCGCTCGACATTATCGACCACTTGAAGGATTTTCTGATTGTCTGATAAGGTATAAGCAGGGTCAATCAACCGCATATCAATAGCTAGTTTTCTGGCTTCTCCTGTGATTTTAAGCATGTTATCTCTACTTGGATCAACACTACCTGACTTGATAGCGTCCGAACGCTCTACCAGCTCTTCCAAATAGTATTTCTGAGCTTGCGTTAACTCGCTTTCCACCGCAATAATCTTAGCTTCAGGTACAGGTAAGTCGAGCATATCTGAAGTCTGAATATCGGTAGTTTCCTTGTAGATTCGCATGAGTTCAGGCAGGTTGACAAATTTCTTGAACCGTTTCTTGGGTTGGTACTTATCTCCTGTCGGGGCTAGTTCCATAGAGTTTTCGATATTCCCAAAAGCCCCAACCCATGAATCAAAATTGGATACCTGGTATCGCTCTAAAACATCAGGTTGAATGTAATTCATCATGGTGAAAAGTTCACTAATAGAGTTAGAAACTGGTGTTCCTGTCGCAAAAACGACATTTCTATCTCCATGCTCTGTCTGTACCTGTCTCACCTTCATCTCCATATCTACGTTCTTTTTTGAAGTGGTGTTGGTAATGCCAGCGACATTTCCAAGTCCAGTAATTGGACGGATATTCTTGAAGTGATGAGCCTCATCCACAAAGAAAAAATCAATGCCAAGATTTTCAAATTCAATAAAGGTATCTCGCTCTAGTTTTTGGAGTTCTTCCAACTGGTGCTCCAATCCCTTAATCGAACGCTCCGCTTCTTTCACCGTATAATCACTGTCACTTCCTAGCTTGATTTCTCTGAGTTGCTCAAGTTTGTCATTGATATAGGCGACCTGTTTTTCACGACTCATCGGTATCTTCTCAAATTGTGAATCCCCAATGACAATGGCATCATAGTCCCCTGTAATAATCCGAGACACAAACTGCTTACGTTTGGCTTTGGCAAAGTCTTTCTTAGTAGTCACATAGACTTTCTTGGTTGGGAAAAATTTCATGATTTCTTGACCAAACTGAGCAGTCAAACTAGAAGGAACCACATAGAGAGGTTTATGCACCATCCCTAATTCTTTCAACTTAAAACCAGCTCCAAGCATGGTCAAGGTTTTTCCAGACCCTACCTCGTGGGCTAGTAGAGCACGTTTTTCCTCGACAATTCGTTGAATGGCATTCTTTTGGTGAGGGCGTAAGGAAATATTCTGGGCAAGCCCATCAATGGTTAAATGGCTGCCATCATAAACTTTTGAAACTGTACGATTATAAAGGCTATTAAAGGTCTCTTCAATCATCTGTTGCACCTCTGGATAACTAGCCACAAAATCTTGGAAGAGTTCTTGAAGTTGTGTTTCCTTAGCACGAAGAACCGTTGTCTTCTCCACGTC
>NZ_JBMVJB010000061.1:0-3805 GCF_049893425.1 Streptococcus sp. VTCC 12886
ACACCTTATGCTGCACGATGTCGTGCAGCGTAAGAAATTTTATACACTAGTGTTACAAAAATGCTTGACTAGGTCACGGTATTAATATCATTTAAATATTCCAGTACACGTGAGTCATTATCAACCCACTCAAATGACTTTTCAAGATTAATCTCTTTATCAAAGGTGAGCAATATTCGATTATAAGCTTTGGTATTGACCATCTCGATAAATTGAATATTATTTAAAATAGCAACTTCTTGTTGCGAACACTTACCATTTCGAACAATTTCACCTACCTCTATGGATTGATTGGTAGACAGATTCGTTAAAAGTATCAGTAAACGTCTTAACTGTCCTTGTTCCTCAAAATTAAGCTTTATCCAATTCGTAAAATCATTTTCAATTGGAATCCTGGTATCTAACCAAAACAGTGATGTAGCTCTTTCCCATACTGCATTGTCAAATTCATCCTCGACAATATTCCAGTTAATAGCCCTATAATATAAATAGTTTTTTGACATGGTATCTCCTTAAATCATGCAAGATTCACAATTATTTACACTGTTGAATTCGTCATCTTCCGTATATGTCCGAACATAGTAGAGTGACTTAATTCCTTTTGTCCAAGCATAATTACGAAGACGATTTAAGTCCCGAGTTGTTAATTTTGAACTTCCTTGCTTCTTCCATTCATAGATACCTTCAGGTAATACAGAACGCATGAAGAGTGTCAGACTCATTCCTTGATCAATATGTTGCTGAGCTTTAGCGTAGATATCAATAATTTTTCGTTGATCCATGTTGTAAGCCGTCTTATAATATCTAAGTGTTTTATTTGACAAGTATGGAGCAGGATAGAAGATTGAACCAACTTTTTTCTCTTGACGATTTTCAATTAATTGAGTAATTGGATGAAGAGATGCACTAGTCTCATTGATATAAGAAATAGAACCATTAGGAGCAATAGCTAGTCTATTTCGATGGTAGAGACCATCTTTCATGACATTTTCTTTTAATAACTGCCAATCTTCAATAGTTGGTAATAAAATATTTCCAAATATCTTTGCCACCTTTTCAGATGTAAAATGAAATTCCTTCGCTAGATAATGATCAAAATAGCTTCCATCAGCATAGCGAGAATATTCAAAATCATGAAAAGTTTCGTTCTTTTCCACTGCAATTTGGTGACTGGCCTTTAAAGAGTAATAGTTCATAGCCAGAAAGAAAGCATCTACAAATTCTAAGGCTTCATCAGATTCATAGTCAATACCATTAAGAGCTAAAACTGTATGAAGTCCCATTGCACCAAGCCCAATTGTATGATAGAGCGAATTTCCATTAGCCACAGTTGGAACTTCACTGATTGCACCCCGACCAGTAACAGTGGTGAGCGCCCGAATCGCATATTCTATAGACTTTCCAAAATCATTAGCTTCCATAAGATTTACCATATTCATTGAACCAAGGTTGCAAGAAATATCGGTCCCCACCTTTTTATAACTTAAATCTGGATTTAATATAGACGGTTCTTGTGGTTGAAGGATTTCTGAGCAAAGATTACTCATAATAATTTTTCCTTTTACAGGATTAGTTCGATTAGCTGTATCAATATTTAAAATGTATGGATAACCAGATTCTTGTTGTAAACGTGAAATTTCCTGTTCTAATTCACGAGCATTAATTACAGTCTTTTCTATTTCACTATTAGCCACCATAGTATCGTACTCTTTCGTCAGATCAACATAAGAAAACGGAAGACCATAAACTCGCTCAACGTGATAAGGATTAAAAAGATACATGGGTTCATTTGTTTTAAGCAATTCATAATATTTATCGGGTACTACTAACCCTAGTGATAATGTTTTAACTCGAATCTTCTCATCTGCATTTTCTTTTTTAGTAGATAGAAATTCTAAAATATCTTGGTGGAAAACATTAAGGTAAACTACTCCTGCACCATTTCGTTGTCCAAGTTGATTACTATAGGAAAACGAATCTTCCAGTAATTTCATAACAGGCAGCACACCCGAAGAAGTATTCTCGATTTCTTTTATAGGAGATCCTGTCGCACGTAGATTGGATAGATTAACCCCTACGCCTCCCCCTATTCTAGAAAGCTGTAAAGCTGAATTAATATTCCGACCAATCGATAGCATAGAATCATTAATATCAATAAGAAAACATGAAACCATTTCCCCCCGTCTCTTCTTACCTGCGTTTAGAAATGTTGGTGTTGCAGGTTGATATCTTTGGGAAATAAGTTCTTCAAGTATCTTATGAGCAAGATTCCTATCCCCATTCGCAAGATACAAAGCATTAAATACAGCACGGTCCTCAAAGTTTTCTAAGTAGTAGTTCAAATCATTTGTTTTCATTGCATACTGATTATAAAATTTATAGGCAGCCATAAAGCTTTTGAACTTAAAACCATAGTTATAGGCAAAGATAAACAGCTTTTTGACGAACTCTCTATTATTTTCACCATAAATACTAAGGACACTTTCATCAATATAATCATGACTAATTAAATAATCCAATTTTTCATCAATACTATCAAAGGTTTTCAAGTTATCCCTAATTTCTGTATTTAAATATTCCTCTAACGCCTCCCTGTCATAATGAAGTGGAATCTGTCCCTCTACTAGTACATTTAACATATTATTCAGAATAAAATAATCTTTTGTCATTTTAGTCTTCTTTCTATTTTTTATATTTTTACCTTTATTGATGTAAAAAATCCGATTTTTTACAAAAGAGATCAATGGAAAATACTAGGTCTTCTGTTAACGGTGAGAGTTTATACCATGTTTGGGGTTCAATAAATGGTGGTTGATTGCTAGTGTCATAAGTACACTCTCTGAGAACATCTCCATTCTCTCTTAATTCGAAAATCTTTATCTTTCCGGACCAAATAGTTAACTTTTCCCAAGTCCCATCTTTAATATGATGACTGTGCCGCAAGGTATGAGGCATATGATGTGGTGTCATATTAGGTAAGAGCCTATATGATACAAGCTCTGAACTGTATCTCCACTCTATTAACCTAGTATTCAATCGATTTGAAATGCGAATAACATCTTCCTCAGTTCCTCGTAATTCAAATTCATCTAATACTGGAAATCCAAATTCCTCAGAATACTGGTGAGCTGTCAGGCAGAATTGTTTATTAAAATTTCGATTACCACTTCCGATAATGCCCATACAATATTTACTATTTTCTTTATATGCAATAAGCCTACGGAGGGGTGTTGTTAATATTTCGATATTACCAGTAGTAACACCATTTCCTCCTTCAAGGTAGGCTGGTAGAAAAGCAAAGTAAGGTTCTTTGATTTCAAATTCCAATGATTCATTATTTTTTACTAGATCCTTGACATTAACATAATCCAATTTCTCTTGAAGTTCCTTCTGGAGATAATGATCTAATCTTTCAAGAAAATTAGTTGTATTCCCGCTAAGACTGATATAGTATATTCTAATCACTTGCATTTTTCCCTCCCAATATGTATAATTCCTATATACTGTATTTGATGTTAAAAACAGACACTACATATAGTGTTTTAATTATATATCTTTCCTAATTAAAAAAAATTGACCATGGTCAATTTTTTAGGAAATATAAAAGAATGCAAGGGAGAATAAAAATATGACAAAAATTGGCTGCGTTCATCGGGTTCCTCTTTTTAATAATCTTGCTTGCGATGAACAGAGTGAGGTTCAAGAATTGCTATATCATAAAACCTTTGAAAAGAGGCTGGGCAAAAACTAGCCAGTAAATAAAAAACACAGATAGATTCAAGCTGATTTTGATGAAATTCAGCCG
>NZ_JBMVJB010000062.1:0-3331 GCF_049893425.1 Streptococcus sp. VTCC 12886
TCGTCATTCCTCCTGCTATCTTTTTCTATTATTCTACCTTATTTGATAGTAGATTTAAAACTTTGCAACAGAACCCTAACTTATAACTATTTTCATTACATTACTTAAAAAGGTCTCTCCAATTTTTTCCAAATAAACAGTATAACTTTTAATGATATTTTCCAAGTCAAACTTAATATTAACAATTCAAAACTATTGGAACCACTGCAAAATATTTTGTTAAGCAGTATATATTTCAAAAATTATACGTAATATATTTGTAGAAAGGTTGTGGACAGTTGTCCTATTGACCTGAAAAGTAATATAATAGCTGGATGAATAAAGAATCCCTTATGAACTTGTAAATCGTTATTAAATCGCTGAATTTTGATAGCCATTCTGAAGAGTTATCTTCAACTACTACACTAACTTCCATTAATTTCTCATTAATTTCCCTTTCGTTCAAAAAATATGGTTGGCTTTACAAGCATTCTATCATATGATAGAATTAAGATAACATTCAAAAGGAGATAATAAAAATGCGGCAAGGTATTCTTAAATAAACTGTCAATTAGATAGCGGGAATAATTAATTAAGCATCCTTATTTAAAATAAGGACTGGTTTTTTGTGCCCAGTTTAAGAATACTTTTATCATTTTATCATAAAGCATCTGTGGCTATCAGTGTGTAGTATACAGCTATTTTTGTATTAAAATCCCAGTGATAAGAGTATTTATCACTGGGATTTTTTCTGCTTTTTGAGCTTTTGAATGGAGGAAATAAAATTGAAAATTATTAATATCGGTATCTTAGCACATGTTGATGCAGGAAAAACTACTTTGACAGAAAGCTTACTATACAGTAGCGGAGCAATTAAAGAGTTAGGAAGTGTAGATAGCGGTACAACGAAAACGGATACTATGTTTTTGGAACGCCAGAGAGGTATTACTATTCAGACCGCAATAACATCTTTTCAACGGGAAAATGTTAAAGTAAATATTGTAGATACTCCTGGACACATGGATTTTTTGGCAGATGTATACCGTTCATTATCTGTTTTGGATGGAGCTATTTTGCTAATCTCTGCAAAAGATGGAGTACAGTCACAAACTCGTATACTATTCCATGCACTTAGAAAGATGAACATACCTATAATATTTTTTATTAACAAAATTGATCAAAATGGAATAAATTTGCCAGATGTTTATCAAGATATTAAGGACAAACTTTCTGACGACATCATAATTAAGCAGACTGTGAATCTAAATTTGAAACCTTATGTAATAGATTATACTGAACCAGAACAATGGGAGACAGTAATTGTGGGAAATGATTATTTATTAGAAAAATATACCATTGGGAAAACATTGAATATTGCAGAACTTGAAAAGGAGGAAAACGAAAGAATTCAAAGTTGCTCCTTATATCCTGTTTATCACGGAAGTGCAAAGAATAATATTGGAATTAAACAACTTATAGAGGTAATTACTAGCAAATTATTTTCACCCACACAACTCAATTCAGATAAACTTTGTGGAAATGTTTTTAAAGTAGAATATTCAGATGATGGTCAACGGCTTGTCTATGTACGTCTTTATAGTGGAACGCTACATTTGCGAGACTCAGTCAATATATCAGAAAAGGAAAAAATAAAAGTTACAGAAATGTATACTTCAATAAATGGAGAATTACGCCAGATAGATAAGGCAGAGCCTGGTGAGATTATTATTTTAAAAAATGAGCTTTTAAAACTAAATAACGTACTTGGAGATAAAAAAAGATTACCACATAGAGAAATTCTTGAGAATCCTCTTCCTATGTTACAAACAACAATTGAACCATGTAAATCAGTACAAAGAGAAAAGTTACTAGATGCACTTTTTGAAATATCCGATAGTGATCCCCTTCTACAATATTATGTAGATACAGTAACTCACGAAATTGTGCTATCTTTTTTAGGTGAGGTCCAAATGGAGGTAACTTGTACTCTGATTCAAGAAAAATATCATATTGAGATAGAAACAAGAAAACCAACTGTCATTTATATGGAAAGACCATTAAAAAAATCTGAATTTACCATTGATATCGAAGTACCTCCAAATCCTTTCTGGGCTTCTATTGGTTTATCTGTAACACCACTTCCTTTGGGTAGTGGCATTCAGTATGAGAGCCTGGTTTCTCTAGGTTATTTAAATCAATCATTTCAAAATGCAGTTATGGAAGGTATACGCTATGGGTGTGAACAAGGATTGTACGGTTGGAAATTAACAGACTGTAAGATCTGTTTTAAGTATGGTCTATATTACAGCCCTGTCAGTACGCCAGCAGATTTCCGAATGCTTGCGCCTATTGTACTAGAGCAGGCTTTTAGAAAGAGTGGTACAGAGTTATTAGAGCCATATCTTAGCTTCGAAATTTATGTACCACAAGAATATCTTTCGAGAGCATATAATGATGCTTCCAAATATTGTGCAAATATTTTAAATACTAAGTTAAAAGGTAACGAGGTCATTCTCATTGGTGAAATTCCAGCCCGTTGTATTCAAGAGTATCGAAACAGTTTAACTTTCTTTACAAATGGACGCAGTGTCTGTTTAACAGAGTTAAAAGGTTATCAGGTTACTAACATTAAGTCTGCTTTCCAACCACGTCGTCCAAATAATAGAATAGACAAAGTAAGGCATATGTTTAATAAAATCAACTTACATTGATAGTGAACTAAAGAGAAATTTTTAAAATGAATATTGAGTTGTTAATTAGAACAGGAGGATATAGATATTGTAAATACTAGGTGGATACTGTGCCCTATATGTGGCAATAAGACCCGTTTAAAAATGAGGGAAGATACTGAATTAAAAAATTTCCCTCTATTTTGTCCTAAATGCAGACAAGAAATTTTAATTGAAATAACGAAGTTTAGAATAACTGTAATTACAGAGCCAGACGCAAAGACGCAGAGCCGATAATTCGAGATATCAAAATCTCATTTTATCGGCTTTTTCTTTTCTATGCATACCATTGAGCTTAGTTCTTGATATCCTTTATAAGAAAATAAGTGTACTGATTTTTTTTGCAGTAGCTGTATTACAGTAGACATCCCTCAAGCATAAAAAGTATACAATTAAAATTCAATACTTGATTATTGATGAAGTACAGAGTTACTCGTCATTTCAAAACTAGTATATCAGTCAAGTTTTTCCTAAGGAACAAAAACGAACTTCGCTATGGGAATCAAAGGTTCTGTTGCAAAGTTTTAAATAAAGAATAAAATCCCTTACGGTATCTATGATTTAAGCTGGGATTCCCAATAATACCTTGATTTCAGTACAGACCGAAAACCCGAAGAGAGTGC
>NZ_JBMVJB010000063.1:0-3300 GCF_049893425.1 Streptococcus sp. VTCC 12886
CGATAGCTAAGGTTATAACGAAGATAGTAGCCCACGGCTACAATAATCACATCCTGCTGAAATTGCTTTCCTTTAAAGTGATTCATCGTCATTCCTCCTGCTATCTTTTTCTAATATTCTACCTTATTTGATAGTAGATTTGAAACTTTGCAATAGAACCGTCCAATCTTTATAATAGTTGTTCTACTTCCACCGGAGTAAGTTCAAGAACTGCTCGCAAAAATGGATACTTTTCTTTCATCATTTCAAATTCTGGGCCATTTGAAATAAGTTTTGCTTTAGCACTCACCCTAAAGCCAATCCCTTGATAGCCATTTTTACCTTCGACTTCTCTAACCCCAAGCATCAGATAAATTGTATCATTTACTTTAATATCTTCTTCTAAATAATGCATTCCTGCTGCTGGTGCCAATATTCGTTCATCACTGGTAAGCTGTAAATAAGAAATCCATGTTCCTGTAACATGAGGACTTTTCTCTGCTCCCCATGAAGTGAGAGAAACTGAGCCTTCATATTTTAATGTTTCTTTAAATTTTTTTGTTAGCATTTTTTTCTTTCTATCATTCACTCATAATATTTATTATTTTTTACATTTTGAGTTATCTTTATTACGTTTTTTTAAGAAGATACTTTGATTATAACAAACCTAGAGTTAATTGAAAAGTAATTTTCTTGATAATCCCCATTCCGCTAACAATCGTTTAACTCCAAATTAGAAGGAAGAAAACTATTTTAAGAAAATATAGTTCATTTTGTGTCTAAATATTTGACATTAGTCCAGTTTTCATCTAATGGAGCTCCCGTTTTTGTTGTTCCTTTTAAAAAATATAATCATCATCTAGCATTTCCTCCGCCTCTCCCATTAGATATCCTGCACCAACCTGTGAAAAGAAATCATGATTTGCTGTTTCAATAGAAATGCCATTCATTACAATTGGATTTACATCATTTGCTGAGGCGTCTTTAAAATATATATCAAATCCCATATTCTGCAGAGATTTATTTGCATTGTACTTCACGAATGTTTTAATATCTTCCACTAGTCCGATTTCAGAATACACTTCTTTAGTATATGCAAACTCATTATCTAACAGCTCCTCTAGAAAGGAATACATCCAATTAGTAAAGTTTTCTTGTTCAGTAATCGATAACTCGTTAAAGTCCTCTCTAAACTTATACCCTAAATATGTACCATGTACTGATTCATCTCGTATAACCAATTTAATAAGTTCTGCTAAGTTAGCTAATTTATTCTGACCTCGGTACCAAAGGGGGATAAAGAAATTGCTATAATACAATATTCCTTCTAAAAAGACACTTGCAACCTTAACCTGCATAGGTGTGCCATTCTGATAGATATCATTAATCTTTTTAGCTTTGTATTGCATTCTACGGTCATTATTCATCCAATTATATATTTCTTCTATATCTTTGAATGTATTAAGTGAAATTAAAATAGTTCCATATGTTTTGGCATGGATGGATTCCATAAAGGTGAAGTTGCTTAACACAGCTCTCTCTTTTAAGGTTCTTGCATTTTTCTTTAATGCATATAAGCCCTCTTCAGATTGTAACGTATCTAATAAGGCAAGCCCTCCAACTGCTTTTTTCACCACCTCCTTTTCCATATCAGAAAGTTTTCTCCAATCTAATAGGTCATTCGAAACAGGAACCCTTGTATCCAACCAGAACTGCGCAGTTGCCTTATCCCAGACATATTCATCTAATTCATCTTCAATAAGCTGCCAATTCATTGTTTTATTTAGCATTCTTTTCCCCTTACCTTTGTACTTATTAATATTACTAATATATCAATAGTATATGATGTACGTAAAATATACACTTATAGTGATTTAACAACCCCAACGGGCTTCTCATAATTAGGAGATTCATTGATATTTTCAAGATATTCTGTATACTGAACAGTATTTTGAGAATCTAGAACCAAGACCGCCCTAGCTAGTAAATGCCACTCCTCCATGAGAACACCAAATGCTTTACCAAAACTATTATCATAATAGTCAGAAAGTAAAACGACATCTAATCCTTCAGCACCACACCACCGCGCCTGAGCAAATGGTAAATCAACTGATACAGTGATAACAACAGTATCCTCTAGTTCTGATAATTCCTTGTTAAATGTACGTGTTTGTGTTGAACATAAATCAGTCTCCAGTGAAGGAACAATTGAGATAACTTTCTTCTTCCCTTCAAAATCACTTAAACTTTTAAAAGTTAAATCACTTGACATTAGTGTAAAATCTGACATTGTATCACCAACATGTAGTTGTCTCTCTGCTGAAACTGTAACGGTTTTCCCAAAAAATGTTGTCATAATATAATTCCTTTCTTAAGCAGTAGATTTATTTATTTCTACCTTCTATTCTCACTTTTTCTAACAAGTCCCTAATGCAATCTATGCATAACTTATCCTTCTAATTACTAAGCAAGTTCCTACCCCTACTTAATCATAATTACTTGAGACCTCTATTATTGATTTTAATACGATATATATCTAGTCAGTAATAAGATTGATCAATCTATTGTTATCCTTTTTCATTAATATGATAACGGTATCTTTCACACCTTTTCTTTAAATTGTGTATCATAGACTAATTCCAAATCAATGACATTAATCCTAATTTCTAGTTTAATTACCAAATTAAGTCTATGCCCCTATATTCCATATTCCCCTCTAGAACTCGTAATCAGATTCTTCCATAATCTCTTCATTAGTTGAAGTTGATTTATTACTAGAGATGGATAGATGATGCCTGCGTAAGTTATTTAACCGATAATTTATTTCTTTCAACACCTCATCATTAAAACTAAATTGCTCTTTCAATCCAATCCCCATGAGAATATTATTAGCTTCCTGCAATATTAAGTTTTTGGCGATTTTTTTACTCTCCTTTAAATAATAGAAGTCACCAATTATATTAAGTCCCAGCTTTACAAAGTGGTTGACAGTTTCATAACACCATGCTTTGAACCGTTCAACCTCTTGCGGATCTGATTCTTTTAGTAGAAGCTTTACCTTATGACTAAAATAAAAGCAATGCAAGGACTCATTACGGATAATCATTTCCAACATAGTTCCGAGGTTATTAAATTCTTTATTAATCCATAACTCAAAAAGGTATGAAAGATAAGCATAGTTCAGAAGACCTTCTACACATAACGCTATGAACCTTTTTTTAACTAGACTCGATTCTCTATAAACGGTGACCTGATATAATTAAGTTGTAACACCTGTGTATAGTTTGGTAAAATACATACATAATCCAAGGAGATGTTACA
>NZ_JBMVJB010000064.1:0-3181 GCF_049893425.1 Streptococcus sp. VTCC 12886
AATATTGCTAAGCGACTACCGTATCTAACAGGGGGCAACCCCCAACTACTTCAGGCGTTCTAGGGCTTAACTGCTGTGTTCGGCATGGGTACAGGTGTATCTCCTAGGCTATCGTCACTTAACTACTGAGTCTTGTCAACTCAAAATTGAATATCTATATTCTAACAAGAAAAACCAACGCTGTCAATATTGACTCGTGAGTATTTGTACTCGAACTAAAAAGCTACTGATTTAGATAAATCATACACTTTTATTAACGTTCTATTTACTTATTCTTGGATAAGTCCTCGAGCGATTAGTATTGGTCCGCTACATGTGTCGCCACACTTACACTTCCAACCTATCTACCTGATCTTCTCTCAGGGCTCTTACTAACTTAATGTTATGGGAAATCTCATCTTGAGGTGGGTTTCACACTTAGATGCTTTCAGCGTTTATCCCTTCCCTACATAGCTACCCAGCGATGCCTCTGGCGAGACAACTGGTACACCAGCGGTAAGTCCACTCTGGTCCTCTCGTACTAGGAGCAGATCCTCTCAAATTTCCTACGCCCGCGACGGATAGGGACCGAACTGTCTCACGACGTTCTGAACCCAGCTCGCGTGCCGCTTTAATGGGCGAACAGCCCAACCCTTGGGACCGACTACAGCCCCAGGATGCGACGAGCCGACATCGAGGTGCCAAACCTCCCCGTCGATGTGAACTCTTGGGGGAGATAAGCCTGTTATCCCCAGGGTAGCTTTTATCCGTTGAGCGATGGCCCTTCCATACGGAACCACCGGATCACTAAGCCCGACTTTCGTCCCTGCTCGAGTTGTAGCTCTCGCAGTCAAGCTCCCTTATACCTTTACACTCTGCGAATGATTTCCAACCATTCTGAGGGAACCTTTGGGCGCCTCCGTTACCTTTTAGGAGGCGACCGCCCCAGTCAAACTGCCCGTCAGACACTGTCTCCGTAGATGATTAACCTACCGGGTTAGAGTAGCCATAACACAAGGGTAGTATCCCAACAGCGCCTCAATCGAAACTGGCGTCCCGATTTCATAGGCTCCTACCTATCCTGTACATGTGGTACAGATACTCAATATCAAACTGCAGTAAAGCTCCATGGGGTCTTTCCGTCCTGTCGCGGGTAACCTGCATCTTCACAGGTACTAAAATTTCACCGAGTCTCTCGTTGAGACAGTGCCCAAATCATTACGCCTTTCGTGCGGGTCGGAACTTACCCGACAAGGAATTTCGCTACCTTAGGACCGTTATAGTTACGGCCGCCGTTTACTGGGGCTTCAATTCAGATCTTCGCTTACGCTAAACCCTCCTCTTAACCTTCCAGCACCGGGCAGGCGTCACCCCCTATACATCATCTTACGATTTAGCAGAGAGCTGTGTTTTTGATAAACAGTTGCTTGGGCCTATTCACTGCGGCTGACTAAAAGTCAGCACCCCTTCTCCCGAAGTTACGGGGTCATTTTGCCGAGTTCCTTAACGAGAGTTCTCTCGCTCACCTGAGGCTACTCGCCTCGACTACCTGTGTCGGTTTGCGGTACGGGTAGTGTATACTTATCGCTAGAAGCTTTTCTTGGCAGTGTGACGTCACTAACTTCGCTACTTAATTTCGCTCCCCATCACAGCTCAATGTTAAAGATACAAGCATTTGACTCATATCACACCTCACTGCTTAGACGGGCTCTTCCATTCGCCCGCTTTAGTTAGCCTACTGCGTCCCTCCATCACTATATACACTAGTACAGGAATATCAACCTGTTGTCCATCGGATACACCTTTCGGTCTCTCCTTAGGTCCCGACTAACCCAGGGCGGACGAGCCTTCCCCTGGAAACCTTAGTCTTACGGTGGATGGGATTCTCACCCATCTTGCGCTACTCATACCGGCATTCTCACTTCTATGCGTTCCAGCACTCCTCACGGTATACCTTCTTCACACATAGAACGCTCTCCTACCATAACACTTTCGTGTTATCCACAGCTTCGGTAAATTGTTTTAGCCCCGGTACATTTTCGGCGCAGGGTCACTCGACTAGTGAGCTATTACGCACTCTTTGAATGAATAGCTGCTTCTAAGCTAACATCCTAGTTGTCTGTGCAACCCCACATCCTTTTCCACTTAACAATTATTTTGGGACCTTAGCTGGTGGTCTGGGCTGTTTCCCTTTCGACTACGGATCTTAGCACTCGCAGTCTGACTGCCGACCATAAATCATTGGCATTCGGAGTTTATCTGAAATCAGTAAACCGAGATGGCCCCCTCATCCAAACAGTGCTCTACCTCCAAGATTCTTAATGTCGACGCTAGCCCTAAAGCTATTTCGGAGAGAACCAGCTATCTCCAAGTTCGTTTGGAATTTCTCCGCTACCCACAAGTCATCCAAGCACTTTTCAACGTGCCCTGGTTCGGTCCTCCAGTGCGTCTTACCGCACCTTCAACCTGCTCATGGGTAGGTCACATGGTTTCGGGTCTACGACATAATACTAATCCGCCCTATTAAGACTCGGTTTCCCTACGGCTCCGTCTCTTCAACTTAACCTCGCATCATATCGTAACTCGCCGGTTCATTCTACAAAAGGCACGCTCTCACCCATTAACGGGCTCGAACTTGTTGTAGGCACACGGTTTCAGGTTCTATTTCACTCCCCTTCCGGGGTTCTTTTCACCTTTCCCTCACGGTACTGGTTCACTATCGGTCACTAGAGAGTATTTAGGGTTGGGAGATGGTCCTCCCAGATTCCGACGAGATTTCGCGTGTCTCGCCGTACTCAGGATACTGCTAGGTATAAAGACTATTTCAAATACGAGGCTGTTACTCTCTTTGGCCTACCTTCCCAGGTAGTTCTTCTATACTCTTTAAGTCCACTTTGCAGTCCTACAACCCCGAGGAGTAAACTCCTCGGTTTGCCCTCCTGCCGTTTCGCTCGCCGCTACTAAGGCAATCGCTTTTGCTTTCTCTTCCTGCAGCTACTTAGATGTTTCAGTTCACTGCGTCTTCCTCTTCACTACCTTAACAGTAGTGAGTGACAGGCTTTACCTGCCGGGTTCCCCCATTCGGACACCCCTGGATCATTGCTTACTTACAGCTCCCCAAGGCATTTCGTCGTTAGTCACGTCCTTCTTCGGCTTCTAGTGCCAAGGCATCCACCGTGCGCCCTTATTAACTTAACCTTAT
>NZ_JBMVJB010000065.1:0-3121 GCF_049893425.1 Streptococcus sp. VTCC 12886
TAGTCGTTTTTGGACGACTACTAAGTTCTAAACATTCATTACCCAAAATCAATTTGGTCTAACATCGTTTCTCGACTAGCTTGATCTAATCCAAGATACGTTAAGGTCATGGCTTCACTTGAATAGTTTAATAAATGCATCACTAAGCCAATATTATAGTTTGACTGGGTATAGACCCGATAAGCGCCTGTTTTACGCATGGTATGCGTTCCTAGATAGTTAATTCCTAAAAGATCACCAACTCGTGCCATAATCTTATAAAACTGTTTCTCGGTAATAGGACGATCAGGACGAGAAGTTGAAGGAAATAACCACTCTGAATTCATGTTTTGTTGGATTAGCCATGCATGATAAAGCATTAAATCTTGTTGGACAGGTTTTAAATATAACGTATTTCCATTACCTGTTCTTTGATCATGAATAAATGCAGTTTGTTTGACTGTTCCATCAAGATTAAAGACATCTGTTTTCTTTAATTTCATGACATCACTTACTCTAAACAAGGTCGCTTTCCCAACTTGGAAAATTGTATAGTTGCGACGACCAGCACGAAAACTATCAAGTAGTGTATCCTGCACCATTTTTAAGATATTTGAATCTTTGATATTTTTAAAAATTTTTGTACATTTTTGAAGTTAGGTCAAGCAATGCTCCAAGAAGTTCATTATGTTCACCAATCATATCATATAATTGGTCTTCTGATAAAACACCGCATTTTACTGGGATTTTTTCAATTTCCATATATTCAAACCATTTTTCGCTACCATAAAAATTGTTTAATTCAATATAGTTATTGTAAATTGAGTTAAATTTCTCAACACTATCAATTAAATTAGTTAAGGCTGGCATAAAATTGTCATATTTGTTTTCCATTTGTTGAATCAGCTCTATATCTTTGTTATCCATTTGAGAATCCTCTCTTTTTTAGCAATTATCTCATAAAGCAATTTTTAATGCAATCATTAGTATTTAATAAAGACCCGAATTGCTAGTTGATTATTTAGCCATGACTTGATACCCGATAGAATATCTTAAAGTCTCTGGTTCCAGTGATTTAGCTGATTTTAACAGTAAAGAATACGCTAAAAGTATCATCTCTAATTTCAATTGAAAACCTTGGAACCTTGGGGCGAACGACTTTTATAACGCTCAGCTCCTAGATTTGTCAAAAAAGAAAAAACTCGCTCAATCACTTTTCTACGTTTTGAAAAATTAGGGAAAAGGATTTTCTTTTGCTTCATGTTCTTCCTGACAAGTGTAATTAGATCAATTCCTTTTAATTCCAGGCTATCATGCAGTGACTGACCTAGATATCCCATATCTCCAAGGACTGTTGGTGTCCCAAATTGACTCAACACTTCCTCGGTCATTGAACTATCAGCCATTGAAGCAGGGGTAATTGTGTAGTCTATGACATAGCCCGATTCACTGACTAAAGCATGACATTTACATCGGTTCTGTTGCAAAGTTTTCCAAAAATAACTCACGGGCTGCGGCACATGACTACTCAACAGATTATCCAAAAATGGCAAAATCAGAATGGCCAGTCCCAAGTACAAGGTCAGCATATTCGCCAACGTATGACTCTCATGACGCCACTTGATCCACGCATTCCATAAGAGCAAGAAAGCTTGTAAGGTAAAAATCAGCCCAATCAACAGGATCAGCAACACAAACAACGTTCCACTGATAATGATCAACCAGTGGATATTGCTACCTAAAATTGTAATCGCCAGCATGGTTAAAAACGAATAGAAAAATAGCGAAAACCAAATACCGTTACCTAGGCGAACCTTATCGCGATGATAACACCAACCAAAAATGGTTCCAAATATAAGTGGTACTAACCAGCCCCAGTAAAACATTTCTGGAACTGGAACCCAAACCGCTGCGTCATTCACATCAATACCCCCGCATTAAGTTTTATTTCAGCTTCCATCATAGAGGACTCCCCGCGGGACTGCAATCAGGAGTCATTACTTCAACTGTTTTTGTTCATTATAGAAATTATGGTAAGTTAAATAGCACGCAATGATTGACCCCAAACTAGTCGCTGATAAGAGCATGAACGTGACCATAATTTGATACTTAATGGCCCGTACTGGATCGACCCCTGCAAAGACCAAACCGGACATCATCCCTGGCAGATTGACTAGACCCACAGTCTTTGCCGAATCAATGGTTGGTGACATCCCCGTACGAATCGCTTCACGCACGATGGCAATCGAAGCATCAAGTAGACCAGCCCCTCACGCCAACCGTTCAAGCACACCTTGCCGCTGGTCAGGAAACTGACTATTGAGGCTGCGATAAGCCAGCCCAATTGCGACCATTGAATTCGACGCAATCATACCAGAAATGGGAATCATTTGCGATGGCACAAACTTAATCGCACCAGATAGCACGAGAACGCCGAGTGTTACCCCCGTACTAACAAAAATGGCTAATAACGAAATGGCTAATGCATGGTCAATCCCCGGACCCCGTTTTTTCGCATTCCAAGCCGCATTGAAGATAATGAAGCCCATCATCGCCGGCGTTAGCCAAAAATTGTTGACTCGGAAAATATACTTTAGCAAGTAACCCACGATAAATAGTTGTACAACAGCCCGCACGACACCAATGACGATGTCCCTATCCAAGCCAAGTTTCTGCCACAAACTAATTCCTAACGCGACGAGCACTAACATTGCCGCCAAAAATAGCGACGTATTATTAACTACTAAATTCATCCGTGTACCTCCAATCTGCCAGCAACCACTTTCGCTAATTGATCTGCCGCAGCAATCTCTGTCGCATCATGAGTAATCATGATCGTCGTCACGTGATCCTGTGTCTTTCCACATGCTATTATGGAGGTTAACACAGTTCACAGAAAAACGAGGTCAAAATCAAACTTATGCCACAATCGGTTCTGATGCGAAGTTTGAAAATCAAACGCGCCCTCTCTGAACTCCAAATATCTTAGCCTGTTATTCCCATTAATATCTTGATTTCAGTAGACACCGAAAAGCCGAAGAGCGTTCCATTTCTTCGGTTCTTTCTATATATTCCTCGAAGGGTCTCCATGCCCTTAATCGTGGAAGAGGCTGTACGGAGACTTTGATAAAATTTATTCCGT
>NZ_JBMVJB010000066.1:0-2743 GCF_049893425.1 Streptococcus sp. VTCC 12886
GAATAGGTGCAACCACTGTTAATTTGCCAGAATTGAAAGCAAGTGGCACGGTAACTGCAATAAACGTTAACGATCAAACTGGTAGTTATGAAGTAAAAATAAGTAATGTAATAGCACCAAATGGACTAAATAAAGTATATGTACCGACTTGGACAGAAGCTGGCGGTCAGGATGATATTGTTTGGCATGAGGCAGAGCGTCAATCTGATGGTAGTTACCTTGCGAAGATAACAAAATCAGAGCACAAAAATGGTACAGGAAAATATATATCACATGTTTATTATCAAGGTTTAGATGGTAGTGTTACAGGAATAGGTGCAACCACTGTTAATTTGCCAGAATTGAAAGCAAGTGGCACAATTTCAATATCAAATGTGGATGCAAATGCTGGAAGTTTTGATGTAACAATTTCCAATATAACAGCTCCTCGTGGCCTCACAAAAGTTTATGTTCCGACATGGACTGCAACTGGTGGTCAGGATGATATCAAATGGTATGAGGCCAATCGACAATCGGATGGAAGTTACAAATTAACTGTCAATAAAGCCCAACATAAAAATGAGGTGGGAAACTACCAAGTTCATGTATACTATCGTGGTGAAGATGGAAGCATGATAGGAATAGGTGCAACCACTGTTAATTTGCCAGAATTGAAAGCAAGTGGCACGGTAACTGCAATAAACGTTAACGATCAAGATGGTAGTTATGAAGTAAAAATAAGTAATGTTATAGCACCAAAGGGACTAAACAAAGTATATGTACCGACTTGGACAGAAGCTGGTGACCAGGATGATATTGTATGGCATGAGGCAGAGCGTCAATCTGATGGTAGTTACCTTGCGAAGATAACAAAATCAGAGCACAAAAATGGTACAGGAAAATATATATCTCATGTTTATTATCAAGGCTTAGAAGGTACTTTAACAGCAATCGGGGCTACCTCTATCACACTTCCAGAGTTGAAAACAAGTGGCACGATAACTGCAATAAATGTTAACGATCAAGATGGTAGTTATGAAGTAAAAATAAGTAATGTTATAGCACCAAAGGGACTAAACAAAGTATATGTACCGACTTGGACAGAAGCTGGCGACCAGGATGATATTGTATGGCATGAGGCTCAATTACAATCAGACGGGACATACCTGGCGAAAATAACAAAATCAGAGCATAAAAATGGAACAGGAATATACGTTTCACATGTTTATTTCCGAATGTTGGATGGAAGTATGCTAACCGTTGGTGGGACTCAAGTAGAATTACCTTCAGCACGCTCATACACAATTTACATCGATCCAGGTCACGGGGGAGTAGATTCCGGAGCCTCTTATGGTGGGGTTTATGAAAAGAATTTGGCCTTATCTGTTGCAAATAAATTGAAAGCAAATTTAATTCAGTTGGGATATCAGGTTCTAATGACTAGAACAGATGATTATAGTGTTGATTTCAAAACAGAGCGCTCACAGATGGCCAATCAAAGTAATGCAGACTTATTTATCAGTATTCACTTTAATGCGACAGGTTTACCTTCTTCGGATGCCACTGGTATTGAAACTTATTGGTATCAATATGATCCAGAATATCAACCCAAAATTAATGCCACGATGCATAACGATCCAACTAGATTAGCTGAAAGTGAAATCTTAGCTAATCAAGTTCAAACAAGTCTTATAAGCGGAACTGGTGCAGTCAATAGAGGTGTACGACGTGATACTTTTGCTGTATTGCGCGAAACTGCAATTCCAGCTATCCTTGTCGAACTTGGATTTCTGGATAATCCAACAGAATTGCAGAAAATAAAACAAGACTCTTATCACACAAAACTTGCTGCGGCGCTCGCAAAAGGAATTGTTGAATGGTATGCCGCAGTTGGCGGAACGTCAACTTCTGTTCAAGTGGCTCCGGCAAGCAGTCAAGCTCAGATGGTAACCAAAGTAACATCGACTGTAAGTGATACACAGATGACAGCTAGTCAGCAGAAATTTTTTAATACCATTTTGCCCCAAGCGCAACAAGTTTCTAAAAGTACAGGCATTGTAACCAGCGTTCTGTTGGCGCAAGCTATCCTAGAGTCAGCGTGGGGAACATCCCAATTAGCAACTCAGGCAAATAATTTATTTGGAATTAAGTCAGATGCCTTGTGGAAGGGGAATGTGGTAACTATTGAGTCAAAAGAAGTTCAAAATGGTAAAACAGTCACTGTTAAATCAGCCTTTAGATCTTACCAATCAATAGCTGATAGCATTAAAGATTATGGATCATTCTTCACGTCGACTCCATGGAGAACTCAAAATTACGCAAAATTCTTACAATCCAAAACGTACACTGAAGCAATCAAAAATCTTCAATCTTCTGGTTATGCGACCGATCCAGCCTACGGTGAGAAATTGAAAACTTTGATTGAGCGCTATCGACTGAATCAATACGATACGACCAAATAGCAGTGTTATCGTAAGGATGAATTGATAAAACAGGTTCTTTGTCAACTGTAGTGGGTAGATGAAAAGCTGACACCTAGAGAGGACGAACTTCGTCCTCTCTTTCTTTATCTCTTTTTTGTTTTTAGGAGATAAGCTGAAAAGGGCTCTCCCCAGCCCTTTTCACTGTTCAAAGCAATCAAAATCCGTTTTTTAAAGTTTTCAAAATTCCTGAAACCAAAGGCATTCCTCTTAATGACTTTGATGAGATTGTTGGTAGCTTCCAGTTTGGCGTTGGAATAAGGCAATTCCATGGCGTTTAAAAC
>NZ_JBMVJB010000067.1:0-2620 GCF_049893425.1 Streptococcus sp. VTCC 12886
AGAACGCCTGAAGTAGTTGGGGGTTGCCCCCTGTTAGATACGGTAGTCGCTTAGCAATATTTGGAGAGAAATCTCCACATGGGAGTTTAGCTCAGCTGGGAGAGCATCTGCCTTACAAGCAGAGGGTCAGCGGTTCGATCCCGTTAACTCCCATTTAAGCGGGTGTAGTTTAGTGGTAAAACTACAGCCTTCCAAGCTGTTGTCGCGAGTTCGATTCTCGTCACCCGCTTTGAACATTTCGTTCTTTTTACCAAACTTTTATAAGGGTTTGGGCGCGTAGCTCAGATGGTTAGAGCGCACGCCTGATAAGCGTGAGGTCGGTGGTTCGATTCCACTCGTGCCCATTTTATATGGTCCGTTGGTCAAGGGGTTAAGACACCGCCTTTTCACGGCGGTAACACGGGTTCGAATCCCGTACGGACTATATTTTTGAGGAGCTAATGCTCCTTTTTTTTTGTTTTTAAACTCGTATTTGCTTTTCTTTTGATATAATAGTTCTATGAAGAAATTATCGAATAACATATCTGTATTACCTGGCATAGGTCCAAAATCAGCTGAAAAGTTTAGTAAGCTTGGGATTGATTCAGTTGAGGATGCCTTACTTTATTTCCCTTTTCGTTACGAAGATTTTGAAGTTAAATCTGTATTTGATTTGCAGGATGGGGAAAAAGCTGTTTTAAAGGGTCAGGTTGTAAGTCCGGCGACGCTCCAATATTATGGGAAGCGAAATCGGTTAAGATTTTCTATTAAGCAGGGAGAAATTGTTGTTTCTGTCTCTTTTTTTAATCAATCATATTTGGCAGATAAGGTTGTTCCTGGACAAGAACTGGTCGTTTGGGGAAAATGGGATAAGGCGAAGGCTAGTTTGACTGGGCTTAAGATTTTATCACATCAAAGCGAGGACTTACAGCCAGTTTATCATGTCTCACAAGGTATTTCTCAGGCCAGTATTGTGAAATTAATTCGTTCTGCTGTAGATACGGGGTATTTGGATTTGGTTCCTGAAAATATTCCAGAGATTCTATTATGCCATTATCAATTAATGGATAGAAAACGAGCTATTTATGCTATGCATTTTCCGAATGATTTGGAAGAATATCGCCAAGCCCTCAGAAGAGTTAAATTCGAGGAATTATTATATTTCCAATTGCAGCTACAACTGTTAAAGCATGAAAATCGGAATATTTCAAATGGATTAGAAATTCAGTATGTTGAGGACTTTCTTCAAAGAAAAATAGAAACCTTGCCTTTTTCACTGACAGATGCGCAAGAGAATGCTTTAAATGAAATTTTACAAGATATGAAGCATCCAGGTCATATGAATCGTTTGTTACAAGGTGATGTTGGTTCTGGTAAGACGGTTGTTGCTGGTTTAGCCATGTACGCTACGGTAACTGCCGGTATGCAGGCTGCAATAATGGTTCCGACAGAAATTTTGGCAGAGCAGCATTATGAAACTCTTAGTTCTTTATTTCCTGAATGTAAAATTTCATTATTAACTGGTAGTATGAAAGTTGGAGAGAAAAGAGAGGCGTTAGAGCATATTGCTAGTGGGGAGGTCCATATGATTGTTGGGACACATGCTTTAATTCAAGAAGGTGTTACTTATCACAAATTGGGATTAGTTATTACGGATGAACAACATCGTTTTGGGGTCAAACAACGGAAGTTGTTTCGTGAAAAGGGTGAAAACCCTGATGTGCTAATGATGACGGCTACTCCAATTCCTCGAACATTGGCAATCACTGCTTTTGGAGATATGGATGTTTCCATTATTGATCAATTACCAGCAGGAAGGAAACCAATTGTAACAAGATGGGTGAAGCATGCTCAATTGCCAGTTTTATTGTCATGGCTTGAGAAGGAATTGAAAAAAGGGGCTCAGATTTACTTTATTTCACCTTTGATTGAAGAATCCGAGATGCTCGATTTAAAAAATGCCATTGATCTAAAAGTGGAGTTGGAACACCATTTTGGCTCAAAAGCATCGATTGAATTATTGCATGGAAAAATGAAAAATGATGAAAAAGAAGCAATCATGCAGAAGTTTAAGCATGGGAATGTGGACATATTGGTTTCAACTACAGTTATAGAAGTTGGTGTCAATGTACCGAATGCTACGATAATGATCATTATGGATGCGGATCGTTTCGGGCTGAGTCAATTACACCAGTTGCGGGGTCGTGTAGGTCGTGGAGTGAAGCAATCTTACGCCATCTTGGTCGCGGATCCTAAAACAGAATCTGGTAAAGAGCGTATGGCCACAATGACCGAGACAACGGATGGTTTTGTTCTGGCAGAAGTTGATTTAAAAATGCGGGGTTCAGGTGAAATTTTCGGAACACGACAATCGGGCTTACCGGAATTTCAAGTTGCTAATATTATTGAGGATTATCCTATTTTAGAAGAGGCTAGGCGTGTGGCTCAGCGGATTGTCACGGAAGAAAATTGGCGGAACAATCCAATGTGGTTCTGTTTACTGGAAAATTTAGAACATCAATCGATATTGGATTAAATGTTTGAGGAACCTTAGGGGTTATATGGTAACCGCCCAATAACAAGGTATATTGAAAAAGGATCCAAAGTCCTGTCGACTCTGGAACCTTTTTCTATTTACATA
>NZ_JBMVJB010000068.1:0-2202 GCF_049893425.1 Streptococcus sp. VTCC 12886
TTAACCTAATTTTTTCAAAAATTAGAAAACTCATTAAATATTCACAGCGTTTTCGGTTTATTTTCTTGTTACTATTTCTTTATGTATCTTTTCAAATACATAAGGATTGTTTGATAGATATTCAATTTTCAATGGACAAGTTTAGGATATGAACGACGGTCGCTTCTGCGAAACTTCTGTAGAAAATTAGGAATCTGACGATGTGTGTCTTGCACACAAGGAAGATGATCTTTTTTCCTAAGAAGTTAGTCGTGAATTCAACTTCACTGTTATTCAGTTTAGTAGGATTTCTATCCTAATGGAGCCTAGCGGGATCGAACCGCTGACCTCCTGCGTGCAAAGCAGGCGCTCTCCCAGCTGAGCTAAGGCCCCACGTATAATTACGTGTTTACTGTATTGTTAAATAATATTAAGGGACTTTTGAGAAGTCAAATTGTATTCGAACTAAAATCCTAGTGAAAAAGATAAACTTCCTTGTGTGTTGAACACACTACGTCAGTTTCCTATTTTCATACGCATTTTTTAACGTTCTCATTACTTAGTTCAAAACCTCTCAAAATTAAAGAAGACTAACGTACAGGTTCCTTTTCCTTAGAAAGGAGGTGATCCAGCCGCACCTTCCGATACGGCTACCTTGTTACGACTTCACCCCAATCATCTATCCCACCTTAGGCGGCTGGCTCCAAATGGTTACCTCACCGACTTCGGGTGTTACAAACTCTCGTGGTGTGACGGGCGGTGTGTACAAGGCCCGGGAACGTATTCACCGCGGCGTGCTGATCCGCGATTACTAGCGATTCCGACTTCATGTAGGCGAGTTGCAGCCTACAATCCGAACTGAGACTGGCTTTAAGAGATTAGCTTGTCGTCACCGACTTGCGACTCGTTGTACCAGCCATTGTAGCACGTGTGTAGCCCAGGTCATAAGGGGCATGATGATTTGACGTCATCCCCACCTTCCTCCGGTTTATTACCGGCAGTCTCGCTAGAGTGCCCAACTGAATGATGGCAACTAACAATAGGGGTTGCGCTCGTTGCGGGACTTAACCCAACATCTCACGACACGAGCTGACGACAACCATGCACCACCTGTCTCCAGTGTTCCGAAGAAAAATCCTATCTCTAGGACGGTCACTGGGATGTCAAGACCTGGTAAGGTTCTTCGCGTTGCTTCGAATTAAACCACATGCTCCACCGCTTGTGCGGGCCCCCGTCAATTCCTTTGAGTTTCAACCTTGCGGTCGTACTCCCCAGGCGGAGTGCTTAATGCGTTAGCTACGGCACTGAGTCCCGGAAAGGACCCAACACCTAGCACTCATCGTTTACGGCGTGGACTACCAGGGTATCTAATCCTGTTTGCTCCCCACGCTTTCGAGCCTCAGCGTCAGTTACAGACCAGAGAGCCGCTTTCGCCACCGGTGTTCCTCCATATATCTACGCATTTCACCGCTACACATGGAATTCCACTCTCCCCTTCTGCACTCAAGTTTGACAGTTTCCAAAGCATACTATGGTTAAGCCACAGCCTTTTACTTCAGACTTATCAAACCGCCTGCGCTCGCTTTACGCCCAATAAATCCGGACAACGCTCGGGACCTACGTATTACCGCGGCTGCTGGCACGTAGTTAGCCGTCCCTTTCTGGTAAGTTACCGTCACTGTGTGAACTTTCCACTCTCACACACGTTCTTCTCTTACAACAGAGCTTTACGATCCGAAAACCTTCTTCACTCACGCGGCGTTGCTCGGTCAGGGTTCCCCCCATTGCCGAAGATTCCCTACTGCTGCCTCCCGTAGGAGTCTGGGCCGTGTCTCAGTCCCAGTGTGGCCGATCACCCTCTCAGGTCGGCTATGTATCGATGCCTTGGTGAGCCGTTACCCCACCAACTAGCTAATACAACGCAGGTCCATCTCATAGTGAAGCAGTTGCTCCTTTCAAGCATTTACCATGCGATAAATACTGTTATGCGGTATTAGCTATCGTTTCCAATAGTTATCCCCCGCTATGAGGTAGGTTACCTACGCGTTACTCACCCGTTCGCGACTCATGATTAATGGTGGAGCAAGCTCCGGTATCAATCATGCGTTCCACTTGCATGTATTAGGCACGCCGCCAGCGTTCGTCCTGAGCCAGGATCAAACTCTCATTAAAAGTTTTGATTCAAACTCAAGCTATTGCTAGCTTTCCGTTTTATTGTTTTTT
>NZ_JBMVJB010000069.1:0-1796 GCF_049893425.1 Streptococcus sp. VTCC 12886
GAGGCTGGGCAAAAACTAGCTTCTCACAATAAAAAAACGAGCAGTTCCAATTAGGAGTTGCTCGTTTTCCACTTCATGCTTTATAATTATAATAACCACAAAACAACTAGAAAGGCATGAAAATGTATAAACAGTATAACACAAATCAGCTTAGTTTGGAATTAAATATTGCTTGGGACTTACCTGCAACGCATGAGGCTCGTCTCATTAGTCAGTTTGTGGATACTATTCCTCAATCCGTTCTATTGGAAGAAACTTCCCATACTGGTCGTCCAGCCTTTCATCCAGCTATGTTGCTCAAAATGACCCTGTTTGCCTATGCTCGTCAGGTATTCTCTGGTCGGAAAATCGTTCAGATGAATGAAGAAGTTATTCCTATGAAATGGCTGAGTCAGGATACCTACGTCTGCTATCGTACCATAAATAGCTTTCGGGCTAGCACACACGCCAATCAGCTCATCAAAACTGCCTTCATCTACTTCACTCTCCTCCTCAGAGAGAATGGATTGATTGAAGATGAGGCTCTCTTCATTGACGGAACGAAGGTAGAAGCTGATGCCAATAAGTATTCCTTCACGTGGAAAAAGGCCGTTGAACGCTATGAAGATGCCTTAAATGGAAACATTTCTGCCCTTTATGACAAGCTAGTTCAAGAAGGGGTAAATACTGCCTTGTCCAAGGAAGAATGCCTCACTAGCGAGGGGCTCAAACAACTCCTACAAGAAACTGAACAAGTACTAGATGAGGTGGAAGAAGCTATCTCACAAGAGCCTAAAGTCATCAAAGGTGGCTCAGCCAACAGACAGAAACGAAGAAGAATTAAGAAACTAAAGAGAAAGTTGAAAGAGGATTGTCTTGTTCGGAAACAGAAGTACGAACGAGATAAACAGATTCTACAAGAGCGAAACTCCTACTCTAAAACGGATCATGATGCAACATTCATGAGAATGAAAGAAGATCATATGAAGAATGGTCAGCTCAAACCAGGCTACAACCTCCAACTTGGTACAAACAGCCAGTTTGCCTTAGCTTACGGATTGTATCCGAATCCAACTGACACTCGTACACTCAAGCCTTTTCTTCAATCCATCCAAACCTTAGAACTCTTTCAACACATTGTCGCGGATGCAGGTTATGGAAGTGAAGAAAATTATAGCTTTATCGTTGATGACCTAGAGAAAACACCTCTGATTCCCTACGGAACATATCAGAAAGAGCAGAAGAAAAGCTATAAGAAGAGTGATGCCAATCCTGAAAACTGGACCTATCTAGAAGATTCTGATCAGTGGATAAAGCCAGATGGAGTTGTGTATTCATTCAAGAATTATTCACGAAGAACGGATAAATATGGATTTGAGAGAGATATTAAGATTTACGAAGCTGATCCAGTACAAGCTAGTGAGGAATTAGACCAATTAGCACGGACGGAAAAAGGAAATCTCAAACAAATTCAGTATAATCCTACGTGGAACTATTTCAAGAACCTTGTCAAAGATGAGTTGACAAGTAAAGTGGGAGCCCGCATTTATGCCAAACGCAAGGTGGATGTCGAACCTGTATTTGGTAGGATGAAGGGTGTTTTTGGCGTGCGCAGAGTTCATGTCAGAGGACAAAAAGTGGTTGAAACAGAGATAGGATTCCTCCTAATGAGCATGAATCTAACGAAATTGGCTAAGAAAATAGTCCAAGATAATAGAGATAAAAAGAAAAACACAGATAGTTCGGCTGAATTTCATCAAAATCAGCTTGAATCTATCTGTGTTTTTTATTTACTGGCTAGTTTTTGCCCAGCCTCT
>NZ_JBMVJB010000070.1:0-1443 GCF_049893425.1 Streptococcus sp. VTCC 12886
ATCAACCCGGTCAGCTGAGC
Source organism: Streptococcus sp. VTCC 12886 (assembly GCF_049893425.1). NCBI lineage: Bacteria > Bacillati > Bacillota > Bacilli > Lactobacillales > Streptococcaceae > Streptococcus > Streptococcus sp. VTCC 12886. Next base: position 21 of record NZ_JBMVJB010000070.1, read on the forward strand.
TTGTTTGGGGAGGAAAGCCTGCCTGAAGAAGAAGCTGACTTACCCAGTTGAAACAGAAACGATTACCTATAAACGCAAGAAAGCTAAGGGAGTTCGTCAGGCTATTTTTAGTCAGTTCACTCCAGAGATTGTTCATCACGAATTACAGGGCGAAGACTGCACTTGTCCAGACTGTCATGGACAGTTGAAAGAGATTGGTTCTACTGTTCAACGACAAGAATTGGTCTTCATTCCCGCACAATTAAAGCGGATTGACCATGTTCAACACGCATACAAGTGTCAGGCATGTAGTCAGAAGAATCTAAGCGATAAGATTATCAAGGCTCCCGTTCCTAAGGCCCCTTTGGCACATAGCTTGGGTTCAGCTTCTATCATCGCCCACACCATTCACCAGAAATTCAATCTGAAGGTACCCAATTATCGTCAGGAAGAGGATTGGAACAAGCTTGGCTTGCCAATCAGTCGGAAGGAAATAGCCAACTGGCACATCAAGTCTAGTCAATATTATTTCGAGCCGATTTATAACCTGTTACACGAGAAATTGTTAGAGCAGCCTATTCTCCATGCGGATGAAACCTCCTACAAGGTCTTAGAAAATGATAGCCAGTTGACCTTCTACTGGACCTTCTTGTCTGGGAAGCACGAGAAAAAGGGAATTACCCTCTATCATCATGACAAACGTCGGAGTGGCTTAGTTGTGGAAAAATTTCTTGGGGATTATGCGGGCTACGTACATTGTGACATGTGGTCAGCTTATCGTCAATTAGACAAGGCTCAACTGGTTGGCTGTTGGGCTCATGTTAGACGAAAGTTCTTTGAGGCGACTCCTAAGAAGACAGACAAGACTTCTTTAGGAGCTAAGGGCTTAGCCTATTGCGACCGCCTGTTTACCTTAGAAAATGACTGGGCTGACTTATCTACTGAGGAACGATTACATAAACGCCAGACAGAGTTAGCCCCTTTGATGGACGAATTCTTTGACTGGTGTCGCAATCAGGCCGTCTTGCCAGGCTCCAAATTGGGCACTGCAATAGAGTATAGCCTCAAATACGAAACTACCTTCCGAACCGTTCTCTCGGATGGTGACTTAGTCCTGTCCAATAATATAGCTGAGAGGGCAATGAAGACTTTGGTTATGGGCCGTAAAAATTGGTTGTTTTCTCAGAGCTTTGAGGGAGCCAAGTCGACAGCTGTCATTCTGAGTCTTTTAGAAACTGCTAAGCGACATGGACTTGACGCAGAGAAATATATGACTTATCTTCTAGAACACTTACCTAACGAGGAGACGCTCGCAAAAAAAGAGGTGCTAGAGGCTTATTTGCCATGGGACAAAAATATTAAGAGAGTATGTAAATAGAAAAAGGTTCCAGAGTCGACAGGACTTTGGATCCTTTTTCAATATACCTTGTTATTGGGCGGTTAC
>NZ_JBMVJB010000071.1:0-1192 GCF_049893425.1 Streptococcus sp. VTCC 12886
ACACCTTATGCTGCACGATGTCGTGCAGCGTAAGAAATTTTATACACTAGTGTTACAAAAATGCTTGACTAGGTCACATATCAGATATAAGGTTATAGCACGGAAGCAAAGTTTTAAAGGATAGTTTAAAGTCAGATATACTGGATATTTCATCTGCGAAGTAATAAAAAGGCACTCTAGGGAATTATTCACCAGAGTGCACCCGTCATTATTTCCAATTAATTTTAGCTGAAATTCCTAGCTGCTTAGTTAACTTTTCAAGCCTATTTTTAGTATCTTTTCTTGAAAAATTTGTGTATAGCCATACACCTGGAGCCACTTCTGCTGAATTTGGTCTGCCATTATAAGTTGAAACTTTTCTACCTAAAACGACTCCAGCAGTTGGTGCATCTGGCGCTATTAACTCTTCTATCTGCTGTTTGTATTTATCGTCGACAAGCATTGATTTTGCGAAATCAACAAACAGACCTCTTGCAGACTTTGATTGTAGTGTATGACCATCATATTGAATTTCAAACATATCTGATGGACTAACCTCATTCGTTAATTCACCCTCTGAAACACCGAACAGATCAATATTTGCAATGTCATCAATGATCTCAAAAACAGTCTCATACAATTGATCTGACTGGGCTTTTGAAAGCTTCCCAATATAAGATTTGTTTCCAATAGTTGAATTCATCATTTGGTAATCTGATTTCTCAGTGAAATCTTGAATGAGTCGCTTCTCCAAATAATCGGTATCAGCTTTTGACAGTTTCCCATCTGTTCTGGAGAAAAATAAAACTGACTCAACCCAATTCTTATCTTCTTTAGAAAACTGTTGATATAACCGTTGATAAATGGTTTGGCCTGCAGCTTGCCCCACGTAGCGTTTATTTCCACCAATTAAAACATAGATAGCTGTATGACTCGCAAAGTCTTGTTCTTTTAGATAAGGCAAGTCACTGCGATTCATGGAAACTAGCATTGCCGGCTCACATTCAAAATATGAAATATTATCTTTTTGTGAATCTGAGAATATAAAAACCTGCTTCATAGCCTTGTCTCCCTTGGAATTTCGATAATATATTATATCACGTAACCGTTATCAAAATCATCTAAGCTGTCAACTCTGAGTGTGTCGGAATTTTTGAGAAGAGAGGATATTACCAAGAAAACGGAAAAGTCAAGACCAAAACAAACTTTTTCT
>NZ_JBMVJB010000072.1:0-1172 GCF_049893425.1 Streptococcus sp. VTCC 12886
GTTGATTGAGTTGGAGGAAAAAAATGATTAAAGTATTTGAAGCATTTAGTGGAATTGGAACACAACGCATGGCGCTTAGAAATTTAGGTATAGAGCATGAAGTAGTGGCAATTGCAGAAATAGATAAATATGCTTTGGCAAGTTACGAGGCAATTCATGGAGACTGTCCAAACTTGGGAGATATTTCAAAAATTGATCCAAATGATATTCCTGACCACGATTTGTTTACTTATAGTTTTCCTTGCCAAGATATATCAGTTGCAGGAAAACAAAAAGGTTTAGACATGGATAGTGGTACACGCTCGGGGTTACTTTGGGAATGTCAAAAAGTAATCGCTGCTAAGAAACCTAAGTATTTACTAATGGAGAATGTTAAAAACTTGGTAGGCAAGAAACATAAACATAACTTTGACAAGTGGTTAGAGTGGTTAGAACAACAAGGGTACTCAAACTATTGGCAGGTTCTGAATGCAAAAGACTATGGCATTCCACAAAATAGGGAGCGTGTATTTTGTGTCAGCATTTTAGGCGAACATGATCCTTACATCTTCCCTGGAAAACGAGAGTTAACTCTCAGACTGAAAGATGTTTTAGAGGGCGAAGTAGATGAGAGGTATTATTTAGATGATAAAAAAATAGAACAATTAGTTAGTAGATTTGACTTAAAAGACGAATCGTTTCTACTAGGCGGAGAACAAAAGAATCAATCTATTAAAAAAGACGGTATATCAACTACCTTGACATCATCAATGGGAACAGGTGGAGGATATATACCCATGGTAAATCGAATAGGTGGCATCTTTGACAAAGACGGTAAAACTCATCAAGCAGGGGCAATATGGGATAAGGATGGATTAGCTCCTACTTTAGATACTATGCAAGGCGGTTGGAGACAACCAAGTGTTGTGGTTGACAATACAGAAGGAATACCAATTAAAAATGCAATTAAAAGTGAAGTCAGTAGGGAATACAAATCCTAGTGGTAGAGGCATGAATGGAAATGTTTTTGACTCGGACTATTTATGTCCAACGCTAACTACTAATAAAGGTGAGGGGATTAAAGTCTTAATTAAAAATGCAACTAAAAAAGGCTATCTAATAGCCGAAGATGGAGACGGTATAGACTTAGCATATCCAGACAGTAAAACGAGAAGAGGAAGAGTACAAAAAAA
>NZ_JBMVJB010000073.1:0-1105 GCF_049893425.1 Streptococcus sp. VTCC 12886
ATAAAGTGTTCTACACTAAAGAAAAGAGGAGAACAGATATGTCTAGAAAAATTCGCCGTTACTTCACAGATGACTTCAAACAACAAATCGTTGACTTGCACAATGCAGGTAGAAAACGCAGTGAACTGATCAAAGAATATGATTTAACACCCTCAACCTTCGATAAATGGGTTAAACAAGCAAGAACAACTGGTTCCTTTAAAACTGTCGATAATCTGACAGATGAACAACGTGAGTTGATAGAACTCAGAAAACGAAATAAAGAGCTCGAAATGCAATTAGACATTCTAAAGCAAGCGGCAGTGATTATGGCACGAAAAGGGAAATAATCACTGCTAACAAGGATAAATACAGCATTTCAGCCATGTGTCGTTGGTTGAAGATTCCTCGCTCTAGCTATTACTACAAAGCTGTAGTGCCAGTATCTGAGGCACAACTTGAAGAAATGGTGGAGCGTATTTTTCTTGACAGTAAGTCCAGATACGGCGCTAGGAAGATTAAGAAATGTCTGGAAGCACAAGGGATCACCTTGTCTCGCCGTCGGATTCGTCGCATCATGAAGAGATTGAATTTGGTTTCTGTTTACCAGAAGGCTACCTTCAAACCGCATTCTAAAGGGAAGAATGAAGCACCAGTTCCGAATTTCTTAGAGAGACAGTTTAACCAACAAAAACCATTGGAAACCCTTGTGACGGACTTAACCTATGTTCGTGTTGCCAATCGTTGGGCTTACGTTTGCTTGATCATTGACCTCTTCAACCGTGAAATTATTGGCCTATCTCTTGGTTGGCACAAGACTGCTGACTTGGTCAAAGAAGCCATTCAAAGCATTCCCTACGCCCTGACCAAGGTCAAACTCTTCCATTCTGATCGTGGTAAGGAGTTTGATAATGCCTTGATTGATGAGATGTTAAAAGCCTTTGGCATCACACGTTCGCTGAGTCAAGCGGGTTGTCCTTATGACAATGCGGTAGCTGAGAGTACCTATCGCTCCTTCAAACTGGAGTTTATCAACCAAGAAAACTTCCGCTCTTTGGAAGAATTAACCCTTAAAACTAAGGATTATGTCCACTGGTGGAATCACCATCGCATCCACAGCACACTT
>NZ_JBMVJB010000074.1:0-896 GCF_049893425.1 Streptococcus sp. VTCC 12886
TGGCTCGGTAGCTCAGTTGGTAGAGCAATGGATTGAAGCTCCATGTGTCGGCGGTTCGATTCCGTCTCGCGCCATTAACTTAATATTTTGGAGAGATAGCGAAGAGGCTAAACGCGGCGGACTGTAAATCCGCTCCTTCGGGTTCGGGGGTTCGAATCCCTCTCTCTCCATACCTTTGCGGGCATAGTTTAAAGGTAGAACTAAGGTCTCCAAAACCTTCAGTGTGGGTTCAATTCCTACTGCCCGTGTTCTATGGCGGGTGTGGTGAAGTGGTTAACACATCAGATTGTGGCTCTGACATTCGGGGGTTCGATTCCCCTCACTCGCCTATTTTGTTATTGGGGTATAGCCAAGCGGTAAGGCAAGGGACTTTGACTCCCTCATGCGTTGGTTCGAATCCAGCTACCCCAGTTTAACTATATGCCGGCGTGGCGGAATTGGCAGACGCGCTGGACTCAAAATCCAGTGTCCGCAAGGACGTGCCGGTTCGACCCCGGCCGCCGGTATAGTTTAAAAGACAAGGTTTCTAAGCCTTGTCTTTTATTTTTTCCTATAGAATTGTTGGCCAGAGTTACTTAAAATTTCTTCCTAATTATATATGTACATCTAATGCCTTGTATTTTCTACAATAAATCATCTAATTTTTCTGCCAAGTCTTTCTGTTTACTTGGATACAAGTGTGAGTAGGTATCAATTGTTGTTGTAATTGAAGCATGTCCTAAACGTTCTTTTACTATATGATAATCCTCACCTTGGTTTATTAAAAGGGATGCGTGGGAGTGTCGAAAATCATGTATTCTTATTTTTTTTAGTTGCCTATCGTAACCGCCCAATAACAAGGTATATTGAAAAAGGATCCAAAGTCCTGTCGACTCTGGAACCTTTTTCTATTTACA
>NZ_JBMVJB010000075.1:0-866 GCF_049893425.1 Streptococcus sp. VTCC 12886
ATTGTAACATCTCCTTGGATTATGTATGTATTTTACCAAACTATACACAGGTGTTACAACTTAATTATATCAGGTCATAGAATTGAACAATAATAAATCATTCCCAATATCCCCGGAGACATTTGAGAATTCAGAATTGAATTGTTCATGAAACTTCGAAATATCTTCACGAAAGTAAATATTATTAATCAAAACCAATAAGACAACTAAATCTTTTAAATCTTCATAGTTTTCCGAAAAAAATGATTTTAAAGTTTCAAAATCTGTCTGTGCTATTCCTAGAGAAGTTTTTACATCATCAACTTTCAAAGTACCTACTAACTCATTTAAAATAATCGGCAAAATATAATTGTAATAATTCAAGAAATTAGAAGTCACAGTGAATAATTTACGAGAAAAAAACAAATAATTAAATTCGAGAAAAGTAGATAATTTCTGAAATTCTTTAAATTTCTTTTTTCTTATGAACTCAACCTTTGATAAAAAATTATATTCTAAATTTTTATAATACTTGTTGTTTCGTATTTCAGCATATAAAAAATCCTGCAAAAAACCTATCTTTTGACTCTCATTTTGATTTTTCAAATGTATATTAGAAATGTTAAGTTTCTTTTTCTTTTTATACAAATATTTAGGAGACTTTTCATATAAATTCCAAAATGCTAAATAATCTTCCTCTCTAGAATATAATTTATCCAAAAATCTTAACACTATCTCTTGTAATTCAGAAGTATCTATACCTCTAATTGAATATTGCATATGCGGTGATAAATTCACCATCTGATGTATTGAATAGGTTACACTAAACTAGACAGAATTTATAAAGTGTTCTACACTAAAGAAAAGAGGAGAACAGATATGTCTAG
>NZ_JBMVJB010000076.1:0-861 GCF_049893425.1 Streptococcus sp. VTCC 12886
ACATCCCCCTTGTAAGACTTGTATTTCTTACGTCGACGAATACGAGCAGTCAATCCTAGCTCCTTCATCAGCCGTTGTACTTTCTTATGATTGACAGAAAATCCACGATTTCTTAACTCAAGGTGAATGCGACGGTAACCATAGTTTCCCTTATGTTCATCGTAAATGGCTTGAATTTCAGCTTTTAACTCCTTATCTTTATCTGGTTTATCCAGTTGCTTGACTTGATAGTAATAGGTAGAAGGAGCTAATTGAGAAATAACCAGCAGTATATCTAGTCGGAATCCTTCTGCGACCATCTCTCTAACTGTTTGAGCCTTTCTTGCTCTCTGGCTTCGTCCCTTAAACGAAGCTCCCTCAACTTTTTTAGGTAAGCCACCTCAGTGCGTAAGCGCTCATTTTCCTCCTGAAGTCGCTCTAACTCCGTCATCTCTTCCCAGGTTTTCTTTGCTTTACGCCCCATCTTTGGTGGCCTCCCTCTTGTTTTCTCAACAATAGTATACCCGTTTTTCTTGTATTGTGCTATCCAGTTTGGAAGAGTTCCACGATTTGGCAGGGCGTAGTCAAGCGAGACGGAGAGGACTGACTGCTTATCAAGAAGTACTTTATCAATCATTTCCTGCTTGAGTTCTGGAGAATAATAGGTATTCTTTCCTTTCTTGACAATGTTTATTCCATACCTATCGATCAGTCGAAGCATATATTGGATAACAGATTCTGCAATATTAAACTGTTTTGACAAGTTCTTGATAGACTGACAACTTTGACGTAGTTCATAGATTTCGATTTTGTCTTCATAGCTCAATTTCATAAAAATAGCACCCCAAAAGTTAGATTTTTTCTGTCTAACTTTTGGGGTGC
>NZ_JBMVJB010000077.1:0-747 GCF_049893425.1 Streptococcus sp. VTCC 12886
TTCTGTCTCAGATACTCAACCTGTTCTCGAAGGAGAGTGAGTTCATTAGCCATCATCTCTATCGTTTTTGACTGTGTTTCAATAATTTTTTCTAGTGATGACATAACCAATCTCCTTCTTTTTATTTCATTATACACAAAGAAAAGCCATGTTTTCAATAGAAATCACGACTTTTTGAAACATTTATTTTTGGGATGATAGAAAATCCCTTCATGAGCCAGTCCACCTGCTCGGAAGTTAGAGCCTTGACCTCTTCTTCATTGCTTGGCCAGGTCAATTTCCCATTTTCAAAACGTTTATACAATAACCAAAATCCTTGTCCATCCCAATAAAGAGCCTTGAATCGGTCTTTTCGACCTCCGCAGAAGAGATAGACCTGACCGGAGAAGGGATCCAGATTGAATTGACTTTTGACAAGGTAGGCGAGAGAATCAATCCCTTGTCGCATATCCGTTTTCCCGCAAACCAAGTAGACTTGACCTAAATCACTGAGCCGGATTGTCATAGAACAGTACCTTATCCAAGATTGTTTCCAATACCTCTTGGTTGATAGAGTGAAAGAATGTGAGTTCTACTTTTTCGAGACGAATCTTCATCAGAATCTTATTTCTACTTTTCTTTTCAAAGCGTCGCGATTTGGGAAGAGTCAGTGGGACGATGGGTTGTGACATAAAAAATCCTCCAGTTTGTTTTTTATAACAGTATACTGGAGGAAGGAGTGATTGGATAGATACCTTGTTATTGGGC
>NZ_JBMVJB010000078.1:0-725 GCF_049893425.1 Streptococcus sp. VTCC 12886
GATCCAGATGATGATAACGATGGTATCAAGGATGAGGATGATAAGAATCCGAAGACACCAGATACCAACCTTCCAGTAGCTCCGACTCATGATAAAGGGACTGTTGCTCCAACTACTCCTACAGAAGAGAAAAAAGCAATGCTTCCAGAAACAGGAGTTGAGGATTCTTCAAGTCTTCCTATCATTGGAGCTCTACTTTTGGGACTTTCTGGACTTTTAGTCTCTGGAAAGAAACGCAATAAAGAAGATGAGGAGTAGTGCTCTTTATCAGCTACAATTAGGCTGATGAAAAAGGCTCTTTGTCAGGCTCTTTGTCAACCGTAGTGGGTAGATGAAAAGCTAACACCTAGAGAGGACGAACTTCGTCCTCTCTTTCTTGGCTCTTTGTCAACTGTAGTGGGTAGATGAAAAGCTAACATCTAGAGAGGACGAACTTCGTTCTCTCTTTCTTTATGTTCAAAGCAATCAAAACCCGTTTTTTAAAGTTTTCAAAGTTCCTGAACCCAAAGGCATTTCTCTTAATGACTTTGATGAGATTGTTGGTAGCTTCCAGTTTGGCGTTGGAATAAGGCAATTCTAGAGCATTCAAAACCTTGTCTTTATCCTTTAGAAATGTCTTAAATACCGTCTGGAAAATAGGATTAACAGTGGCTATTTCCTGTTCGATGAGGTCAAAGAAATGGTCTGAGTTCTTCTCTTGAAAATGAAATAAGAGAAGCTGATAG
>NZ_JBMVJB010000079.1:0-674 GCF_049893425.1 Streptococcus sp. VTCC 12886
ATTTAAGCTGGGATTCCCAATAATACCTTGATTTCAGTACAGACCGAAAACCCGAAGAGAGTGCCTTCTTTTCGGGTTTTCTTATATAATCCTCGGATGGCTTCCATACCTTTAATCGTGGGTGAGGCAGTGCGTAAACTTCGATAGAATTTATTGCGTCTCTTTACTGGACGATGGTCTTGTTCAATCAAATTATTCAGGTATTTAATGGTACGATGTTCTGTCCCTTGATAAAAGCCGTATTCTTTTAGTTTCTTAAAGGCACTTGTAATAGAGGGGGCTTTATCTGTGACTACAACCTTCGGTTCATCAAACTGCTTCACTAACCGCTTAAGAAAAGCATAGGCTGCTTGTGTGTCCCGTTTTTTACGTAACCAAATATCCAAGGTTAAACCATCTGCATCGATGGCTCGATACAAATAATGCCATTTTCCTTTAATTTTGATGTACGTTTCATCCATTTTCCATGAATAAAAGGATTTTTTATTTTTCTTTTTCCAAATTTGATAGAGTAGTTTGCCATATTCTTGCACCCAACGATAAATCGTCGTATGAGAAACGTTAATGCCACGATCATATAAGATTTCTTGAACTTCACGATAGCTAAGGTTATAACGAAGATAGTAGCCCACGGCTACAATAATCACATCCTGCTGAAATTGCTTTCCTTTAAA
>NZ_JBMVJB010000080.1:0-656 GCF_049893425.1 Streptococcus sp. VTCC 12886
CTATCTTGTTGGATGAGTTTCCAGTAGCGTTTGAGTGCCCTGTATTCATGAGATTTTCTGTCAAACTGATTCATAATCTGGACACGTAGACGATTCATGGCCCGGCTCAGATGTTGGACGATATGAAAGCGATCGGGGGCGATTTTAGCGTTTGGGAATAGCTTTTTAGCGATATCGTAGTAGGCGCTAAATATGTCGTCCATAGTTGATGACTTTGACGCGGTTTCTAACCTGTCTGGAATAGCGGAGGAAGTGATTACGAATGGTTGCTTGAGTCCGTCCATCTAGAATAGCTAAGATAGTAAGGGAGTCAAAATCCTGAGCAAGGAAGCTCATTTTTCCCTTCTTGAAGCTATATCCATCCCAGCTCATATTGGTTGGAAGACAGTTCAGGTCTGTCTTGAACTGAAATTCTTTTAGTTTACGAATGACCGTAGAGGTGGATACTGCTAAGCTTTCCGCAATGGTTGTCATAGATAGCTTCTCAATCAGTTTTTGGGCAATTTTGTGGTTGACAATAGCTGGTATTTGATTGATTCTTCTTGACTAGGGAAGTTTCTGCGACAGCTATTTTCCTGCAATTCTGACAGCGGAAACGACGTTTCCTTAACCGAATCAATGTCTTATATCCAGCACATTCTAGATAAGGGATTTTA
>NZ_JBMVJB010000081.1:0-607 GCF_049893425.1 Streptococcus sp. VTCC 12886
AAGAAACCAAACTATGTAAAAGGAACTGCCAATAAAATCTTTCCAAACCTTCTGAATAGGGAATTTGATGTAAAAGAACCCAATAAAATATGGTGTACTGATTTTACATATTTAACTCGTCCAGATGGAACAATGCGTTACAATTGCACGATTATAGACCTTTGCGGTCGTGAAGTGGTTGCATCATTAAACAGCAGTCATATCGATACTGAATTGGCAAAGGAAACCTTGAAAATCGCACTAGAACGTCGAAAACCAGCAAAAGGAATTATCCTGCATTCTGATCAAGGGCGTCAATTTACCGCAAAAGAATTCAATAAATTTTGTGATAAAAACTATGTCCAACAAAGTATGAGCAAAGCAGGCTGTCCATATGACAATGCCGTTATGGAAAGATTCTACAATACGCTCAAACACGAATTCTATTATCTCTACAAGTTTGATTCAAATGACATTCTTGACCAAAAGCTCTATGAATTCGTTTATGGGAAATATAATCACGTAAGACCACATCGTGCAAACGGTGGACTTACACCTTATGCTGCACGATGTCGTGCAGCGTAAGAAATTTTATACACTAGTGTTACAAAAATGCTTGACTAGGTCA
>NZ_JBMVJB010000082.1:0-596 GCF_049893425.1 Streptococcus sp. VTCC 12886
ATGATGCAGCAAAACGTGGTCAGTTTAAAGGGTTATATAAAAAGACAGTTTTCTATGAAGCTCCCTTATCTGAGAAAGAAGTAGCACGAATCAAAGGAATGGTGGACATTCGTAATGCCTATCAAGAAGTCATAGCCATTCAACGCTATTATGACTATGATAAAGGCGAGTTCAACGACTTATTAGGCAAGCTCAATCGTACCTATGATAGCTTTGTCAAACGCTATGGGTATTTGAACAGTGCAGTGAATCGTAATCTTTTTGATAGTGATGATAAATATTCGCTTCTTGCTAGTTTGGAAGATGAAAGTCTGGATCCAAGTGGAAAGTCTGTTACCTATACCAAATCCCTTGCCTTTGAGAAGGCTCTAGTGCGTCCTGAAAAAGAGGTTAAAAAGGTACATACTGCCCTTGATGCCTTAAATTCCAGCTTGGCTGACGGACGTGGTGTTGATTTCGCTTATATGATGTCTATCTATCAGGTTGAATCGAAGATGACCTTGATTGAGGAGTTAGGCGACCTCATTATGCCTAATCCTGAGAAGTATTTGAATGGGGAGCTGTCCTATGTTTCTCGCCAAGATTTTCTATCAGGG
>NZ_JBMVJB010000083.1:0-526 GCF_049893425.1 Streptococcus sp. VTCC 12886
ACTACCCTAAAAAATGCTTGGACTACAAGTCGCCGAGTGAATTTCTTATGGGTGGCTAATTTCAACTTGAAATTTGGAGTTTTACATCAAATCCATCGCTTTTTATTCCAATTCGACTCCTCATTGTTCTTTATCATGCAAATTCTGATAAACGTTTGATATGTTTGTGTTAACAAACAGTGAACAGTGAATATTCATCTTATTTTTTACAGACTTCTACAACAAACAATCCTTACTAGTGTTCACAATTCAAAGCTACAATGGATTGATTATCCCTTTGTCAATGACTATTCAAAAGAAAATATCACCTGTTATTTAGTTGCACTTATTTTGTACTCTCTCAGAATCCTTATACTAAACAGCTTTTTCTCGACTCGATTCATTCTCCATATATCGAACAAAAACAGCAGGCAGTATCTCATTCCTTCCAACACTTATTCAAAAAAAACGGCTCTATAATTTCTGTAGTGGGTAAATCCACTGTAGAGATTATGGAGCCTTTTTTAGTGTAGAAAAAAAGTCCCAT
>NZ_JBMVJB010000084.1:0-522 GCF_049893425.1 Streptococcus sp. VTCC 12886
GTATCATAGTTCCCCCAAAAAATCATATATCGTCATCTGTTCCGCTTTTCAAAAACAACTGGTTGAAAATAGCTTCTAGCACATCTACCACAATCGCATTGCCTGCTTGTTTGTATAATTGTGTGTTGCTATTTACTTGTTCTGCTTTTTCAAAATCTTCATCACTACAACCCATTAGTCTCCAACACTCTTTTGGTGTTAATTTACGAATGCGGTACTCTGGAAGTTCAACTGCGTAGTTATCTTTTTGGACAGAAGTAATTGTGTTACTCGTTCCGTTTTTGTTAATTTCTAGTCTTTGTTCCAAATTGCTATTTCCTGCCTTTCTATCACTTGGATTTTTAGGGTCTCGTCCTCTACTAGCTCCTATAACGACTGCTAAATCATGATTGTTGGCTTTGACTGTTCTACTCAAATCTTTGTAAATTCCTCTTTGAAATCGTTTAGAGACATTTGTATAAATCGTTCCAACAACAACGCCTTTACTGTCATCTGTTGTCAATGTATGTGCCATATTTTTTT
>NZ_JBMVJB010000085.1:0-520 GCF_049893425.1 Streptococcus sp. VTCC 12886
ACACCTTATGCTGCACGATGTCGTGCAGCGTAAGAAATTTTATACACTAGTGTTACAAAAATGCTTGACTAGGTCACTAAAATCAGAAATGTAGGAAATCGAATTAAAATATATAAATATGATGAATCAAATATTATTATGGATTCTGTTTTTGACAATGAAATTAGAAACAGTATTGATCATAGGGATTATCATTATGATTATAATAAACAGTTGATTTCATTTCAAAACAAGTCAGATGGAAAGAAAATGTATTTAATTGAGTTTGGAGACTATTTACTAAAAGGTTTTGTTTTGGCTAACATATTATGGGATATTATTATGTATGTGTCTAAAGAAAGTCGTCTTTCTTTAGGTAATAGATAAAGGTACAAGTACTAGGATTACCAATGGGTAGTCCTTTTGCTTGTGATAAATTTTCCAAGATAATCTTGTTATGATGTGGCTATCACTAATAAAGGAGTAAGCCATGTTAAATAAAGTGAAAGCTCGATTTCTGATTGGAGTAGGAGGTTTAATC